>CAZTJW010000009.1:0-12593 GCA_964613775.1 uncultured Thermotogae bacterium | reverse complement strand
TCAGGGGAAAACGAGATCCAGATGTCCGCCTCCCCGCGGATGATCGGGCGATGGATAAGCGCGTATCTCCCGGAAAACTGGCGAGGAAAGAGCGATGCATCCTTATCCTCCGGCGGCACAAGCGGCCCAATGCGGTCAAACGTAATGAAGTCCTTGGTAAGCGCCAGCGATACCAACGGGCCACTAGAGGAGAACGAAACATAAGTAACTGCATAATCGCCGCGGTCAGCGAGCCGCACGATGCGCGGATCTTCCAATCCCCAGTGCTCCTCATGCGCATCCGCCTCCGGCGCAAGTGTGGGAGTGGGGTCGATCCGCCAGTTGGTTCGCCCGTCCGCACTACGCGCCACAGTGAGGTGAGAGAAACCACGCCGATCCTCCACACGCACCAACAGCACCGTCTCGCCATTGACCATCGTCGCACCTGGATTGAACACCGCGTTCACCGGATAGGGCCACTCCTCCGGCGAGAGGATCGGATTACCGGGATAGCGACGGAACAGCGAATCCTGAGATTCCTTCGTCTCCATTTTCTCCTCCTTTACAGCACGCTTGCCCCCTGCTGGTTCCAGTGACCAATCGATCGTATTTATCATCTATTAAGTATAGCGGAAAAGAAGCAGCATGCAAACTAGCATCCAGCTATGCACATTCATTCATCACAGGTATGATTTTAATTCATACTTTAGGTGACTAGACAACAGTTGCGCTAATCGTCGATGATGGATAATATAACGGAGGTGAGACATAGTGGATCCTGAAATCTTCAAGGCATATGACATCCGTGGGGTATACCCCGACCAGCTCGATGACCAGGCGGCGTACCGTATCGGTGCCGCATTTGCGCGCAGTGGACTTATACCGCACAGCGGAGAAGTAGTGGTGGGGCGGGACATGCGCCTCAGTTCGGACGCATTGTTCACCGCTCTCACCCGTGGGCTCACGCATGCGGGGATGAACGTGGTTGATATCGGCCGTGTTACCACGCCCATGCTGTATTTTGCCGTCAATGTACTGCGCGCGGACGGCGGGGTGATGATTACCGCCTCCCACAACCCCGCCGCGTACAACGGTTGCAAACTCGTGCGCGCGGGAGCGATCCCGATAAGTGCGGACACAGGGTTGGTGAAGATCCGCGACCTCGCCCTGGGCACACCGCCGCGGCTCGACGAGGGTGGACATATACGCACCGTGGACATCCGAACGCGCTACCGCGAGTTCTTCAAAACCCGGTTCTCCGTGGAGTTTCCCCGCCCGGTGATCATCGACGCCGGCAACGGGATGGTCGGACCCATCCTCACGGATGTGCTTGCCGATCAGCACATCAACTACACCGGAATGTACTTCGCGCCGGACGGCCGGTTCCCTCATCATGAGGCAAACCCACTCAAGGAGGAGAACCTGCAGGATCTTAAGCGCGCTTTGGCATCCACGCCGGGGGCAATTGGGGTGGCATTCGACGGTGATGCTGACAGAGTGGCGTTCATCGACGAGACCGGCGCGCTCGTGCGCGGCGACCTACTGACCGCGCTGGTTGGCGAGCATCTTCTCGACGAGCGCGGTCCGGGGACGATCATCTACGACCTGCGCTCCAGCCGCGTCGTCCCCGAGGTGATCCGCGCCCACGGTGGAAAACCGGTGAAGACACGGGTGGGACACTCGTTCATCAAGGCGCTGATGCGCAAGGAACAGGCCATGTTTGCCGGTGAGCTCTCGTTCCACTTCTACTTCTCAGATTTCTTCTACTGTGAAAGCGGGATTCTGATGCTCTTAACCGTGATAAACCTATTAGCCCAGACACAAACAACGCTCGCCGACCTCATCCGCCCACTTCTCAAGTACGCCCATTCCGGGGAGGTGAACTTCCGCGTTCGGGATCCACAACGTGCGATGGACGCCGTCAAGCAACAATTCTCGTCCGGCACGGTGTCGCACTTGGACGGGCTATCCATCGACTTCGCCGATTGGTGGTTCAACCTGCGTCCGTCCAACACGGAGCCCCTGTTACGGTTAAACGTAGAAGCGAAGAGCAAGCCCATGCTCGACGAAAAGCTGGCCGCGATCAGCCGCGTGCTGCACGAGTTCGCAGACAGGAGGTAACATGATCACCGCGGTGATAATGGCGGGGGGACGGGGGGAACGGCTGTGGCCGCTCAGCACCCCGCACCGACCGAAACAGTTTCTCCGCCTCCTCGGGGATCGCACAATGCTCCAGGAAACGGTGGGGCGCATCGCGGGCTGGATCGCATGGGAGAATACGTACATCGTCACCGCGGACAAGCATACTGACCTTGTGCACGAGCAGCTTCCCCAACTTCCGGTGGAGAACATAATTGGGGAGCCGGCAGGACGGGGGACGGCGCTGTGCATCGGGGTGGCCACACTGATAGTACGCCGGAAGGACCCACACGCAGTAATGGTCGTCCTCCCCGCTGACCATGCGATCCAGAATCACGTTCGGTTCCGCCGATTGCTCCGCAAAGCGGCGCAGATCGCGGCCACAGGATCGCATTTGATCACGTTGGGGATCACCCCTGATCACCCCGCCACTGGCTATGGCTACATCCACGCCGGCGAGCAGTGGCATGATCACCCAGATGTGTTCGTCGCGCGTGCGTTCACGGAGAAGCCGTCACGCGCGCTCGCCCAGAAGTTCATCTCTTCCGGTAATTACTACTGGAACAGTGGCATGTTCATCTGGCGTGTCGACACAATCCTGGACGAGATCGCGCTGCACCTACCTCAACTCTATGCCGGATTGATGAGACTCGATGAGCACCTGGGGACACCCGCGTTTGCGGATGCGTTCGCACAGGTCTATGCGGACCAACCGACGATCTCCATCGATCACGGGGTGATGGAGAAAAGCGCGCGCGTATTGGTGATCAAAGCGGCCGACATCGGATGGAACGACATCGGAGATTGGGCGGCGTGGGCCCGGCTTCAGCCCGCGGATGAGGACGGTAACGTGATTCACGCTTCGCACATCGGCATCGATACGCACAACACAATCATCCTCTCCCAGCACGATCAATCCGCTGAACGACTGATCACCACCATCGGCGTGAAAGATCTCATCATCATAGAGACCGACGCCGGGTTACTTGTGATGCACAAGGATCACGCCCAACAGGTAAAAAAGCTATTTCCCGAGGGGAAATCTGGAATCTAGGGTCACTCCACCGTGACCGTCTTTGCCAGGTTGCGCGGTTGATCGACGTCGGTCCCGCGTTTGATAGCGATGTAGTATGCAAAAAGCTGTAACGGGACGGCGTAAAGTGCAGGAAGACTGACCAGATTCGCACTGGGAACAGTGATCACATAATCGGCAAGCGTAGCCAGCCCTGCATCGTGGTGATCGGTGACCCCGATCACGATCCCGTTGCGCGCCTTTACTTCCTCAATGTTGGAGACCACCTTCTCATAGGCAAACCGTTGGGTGAGAAGGACAACGACCGGCATCTTCTCGTCGATCAATGCGATCGGTCCATGCTTCATCTCGCCGGCAGGATATCCCTCGGCATGGATGTAGGACACCTCCTTTAACTTGAGCGCCCCTTCGAGCGCGATCGGGTAGAGCGGACCGCGCGCGAGAAAGAGAAAATCACGGGCGGTGTAGAACTGCTCCGCGAGTTTGCGTACCTCGTTTTCCAGCGCGAGCGCTGTGGTGAGCTGCCCTGGAAGCAGGCTGAGGGCAGACGTCATCTGTGCGAGCGCGTCCGGGGCGATCGTCCCACGCTGATGGGCAAGGTGGATCCCGAGCAGGGCGAGGAGCGCAAGCTGAGCGGTGAACGTCTTGGTCGCCGCCACCCCGATTTCGATCCCCGCACGCGTGTATACTGCGGCATCCGCGGCGCGAGCAAGCGCCGAATTCACCGTGTTGACGAGTGCAATCACCTTCGCCCCACGCTCCTGCGCCCGACGGGCCGCCATTATGGTATCGACCGTCTCCCCGGACTGGGAGACCCCGACGACCAACGTATGTGGATCGACCGGCACATCACGATAGCGGAACTCCGATGCGATCACGGCCTGCACTGGCACGTGCAAAAGCGACTCCCACAGGTACTCCGCTGCCAGTCCTGCGTGATATGCTGTGCCACACGCCACAAGATAGACGCGATCAAACGCAGTAAAAGCGCGATCGATCTCCGGGAACTTAATCCCGTCAGGCAGGAGCTTCTCCCGTACCGTTTCTCCCACCGCACGTGGCTGTTCGTGAATCTCCTTGAGCATGAAATGCTTGTATCCACCCTTTTGTATGGAGAGCGGATCGACCGTCACCGGCTGTGCCGCGCGGTGCACTTCTTCGCCGGTTGGGGCAAAGACACGCAATCCGTCCCGCCGCACTTCAGCCACCTCGCCGTCCCCGAGAAACAACACGTGCTCCACCTGGCCGAGGATCGCCGGGATGTCGGAACACACAAAGCTCCCAGCGGCACCCGTACCTAATACAAGCGGGCTACCGCGCCGCGCCGCCACGATCCGGTCCGGGTCATCCTCGGACACCGCGGCAATGGCGAATGCACCTTTCAACTCACGTACCGCCGCGGTCACCGCGGCAAGAAGATCACCGTGATCGTGTTCCTCGATCAAGTGAGCAATCACCTCACTATCCGTCTCCGAGCGAAACGTGTGCCCTGCCGCGACGAGCCGTGCCTTGAGCGCCCGGAAGTTCTCAATGATCCCGTTGTGCACTATCGCGATTTTCCCACGGCAATCGACGTGGGGGTGAGCGTTTTCAATTGTTGGTGGTCCATGCGTTGCCCAGCGGGTATGCCCGATCCCCACCTGCGCAGTAAATTCGTGCGCCGCAAGCTGCTGGATAAGCTCTTCCACCTTTCCCGCCCGCCGGAAGAGGGTCAGCTTCCCACTCTCAATGACCGCGATTCCCACCGAGTCGTATCCCCGGTATTCCAAGCGCGTCAGCCCGGAAAGAAGGATGGGCACAGCCTGTTTGCTTCCTATGTATCCGATGATTCCGCACATCTTTCTTCCCCCTATTGCCTTGTGCCAACCGCATCGCTATAATGGAGCGCCAACGGTCAAATGGGACCAAAGGAGAGTAACCATGCGAGAGGCGGAAATCAAGGCGCTTTTGATCGATCCGTTTAATAATGCCCCGGTGATCTTGCTCAAGGACATTCACTCCAATAAGGCGATGCCGATCTGGATCGGGGAATCGGAGGCAATGTCAATCGCGCTGGGGCTCCAACATAGCGGCTTCCCACGCCCATTGGCACACGACTTGATGAAGGAAATCATAGAGAGGCTTGGAGCCAGCGTGGAAAAGGTGGTTATTTCCAACCTCAAGGAAGGCACGTACTACGCGACTATCTTCCTGCGCCGCGCTACCGGAGAGGTAGCGGAAGTGGATGCCCGCCCATCGGACTCCCTGGCGCTCGCCCTGCGCACGGGAAGCCCAATCTACATCGCGGAGGAAGTGTTCACGGCATCAGCGATTGAATCTCCATTCGCCGAGGAAGACGCGTTCCAGAATTTCGTCGACCACCAGATGGACCTCTCGCAGTTCAAGAAGTTCACCAGTTAGCCATGGATCACTTCTACTCCGTGCGGTAGAGCGAGGACCTCAGCGGTGGTCAATCCTTGATTGAGGGTAATTCGCTCGACGGTGATAGTGGTAATGCGCGTTCCCGCAGAGAATATCACCACCCTCTTTATCATGTATGTCTCCGGATCGATCCATATCATGCGCGTGAGCGTACCGGCGGGATCGCTTACCTCGAGGATGAAATCACCGCGGATCGCGCCTCCTATTCCCAATTGATTTATCCGGCTGATGCTTCCGACAATGGGTAACATCCCCCCGCTACCGGCAGCCAATGAAAACGGGGGGTAGACAAGCCGGCCGCTGATCGTCGTCGCAAGCACAAGCGGAGATGGGAAAAGATCGGCATTAAACCCGGCTTCATCCCGCACCACTTTGAGACGTACCCGCCCGGCAGCGTAATCATTGGCGAGTTGCTGCAGGCTAAACCCAACAAGTCCGATCTCCGCCAGGGGAAATCCGGACCACCGTTTTACCACGATCACGTTCTCCTTGGGGAGATAATGGGAGAGAAGATCGCGATTGACAGTAAATAGTTCATCGCGCATCGATGCTGGATCAAGGTAGCGCACGGATAATGCGCCCTCCGTACTGTGAATAAATCGAAGCAGAAAACGCATTGGCTCGCCCGTTTCGCTTTCCACATCGATCACCGCTTCCAGATCCTTGATGCGGTTAAATGCTGTCTGCACCCGCCAGATTAACCCATCCGGGTGCATTGGATCGTGCTTGCTCATCGTGTACTGGTCGAAAGCGGCGACAGTAACGATCAAACTGACGAAGATCCCGATCCCAATAAGAATCAAGTTTTGACTGTTCATCGTTTATGATTATAATCCCCTTAAGATAGGTATGCAATCGGCAACGGAAAAAGGAAGGAGGATAAACATGGGTGGGCGTCTGAGCGAACTGCACAAGGTACAGGAGGCGGATGTTAGCGGGAAGACGGTACTTGTACGGGTGGACTATAATGTTCCCCTGGACGACGGGAAGGTGGCGGATGACACGCGTATCGCTGCGTCACTACCTACGCTGCGCTACCTTATCGACCACGGGGCAAAGCTCGTCCTATTGAGCCACCTCGGCCGACCTGCGGGGAAGGTCGTTCCCGAGCTTCGCCTTGATCCGGTCGCGGTACGGCTGGAAGAGCTTCTCGGTCAGCCGGTACATAAGCTTGATGACTGCGTCGGAGAGGCGGTTAAGGAAGCGATAAGAAGCGGAAGCCCTGGTGACGTGTTCCTGTTAGAAAACCTGCGTTTCCACTATGAGGAGACGACCAATGAGGCGGGGTTCGCCCGGCAGTTGGCGGCGCTCGGTGACCTGTACGTGAACGACGCGTTTGCCACCTTGCATCGTGCCCATGCGTCCACAGTAGGGATCCCCGATTATCTGCCCGCGTATGCCGGAATGCTCGTCCAACGGGAAATTGAAGCGTTGTCTCGTGTTACGGACAACCCGGCCCGACCGTACCTCGCGATCGTGGGCGGGAAAAAGGCGCGCAGTAAGCTGGGCGCACTGCGTGATCTCATCGGACAAGTGGATGAGGTTCTGATCGGGGGAGGGGTCGCGTTCACGTTCATCCGCGCTGCCGGCGGAGCAGTGGGAAACTCAATCGTCGATGAATCGCTGCTAGACGATATAAAGGATCTGGCCCGCGCAGCGTACGAAAAGAACGTGAAGGTCGTGCTCCCCGACGACGCTGTCGTCGCTACCGATCTTTGTGATGATGCCGAGACCGCGAACACCCCCGCCGATCACATTCCGGACGGTTGGATGGGCCTGGACATCGGCCCGAAGACGATCGCCAAGTTTCGCGATCAGATCAATTCCGCCCGCACGATCGTGTGGGCCGGGCCGATGGGCGCGTTCGAGTTCTCCCCGTTTTCCGGGGGGACGCGGGCAATTGGGGAGGCCCTTGCTGCAACCGATGCATTCACCGTGGTCGGAGGCGGCGAGACAGGTGAAGCGGTGAAGAAGCTAGGGGTGGCTGACGGGATCTCCTATATCTCCACCGGAGGAGGGGCGTGCCTCGCCATCCTGCGCGGAAAGGCACTCCCCGCGCTCGAGGCGCTCAAGTGGTAGTTGTTGGAGTTATCGCTGGTCGCTATAATAGCTATAGCTAGCGGGCATAGCTCAGTGGTAGAGCATCAGCTTCCCAAGCTGAGGGTCGCGGGTTCGAATCCCGTTGCCCGCTTATGGGGGCCGTAATCCATTCTTGCCCGCAGATCGGCTTGCACAGGGGAGGAGGGATGGACCAACTCCTAAACGCTGAGCACATTGTTACATTAGCCGCGCTGAACGCACGCGTGACCGCATGTACGCGTTGTCCGTTGAGCGAGAAACGGACGAACGTGGTGTTCGGGGAGGGAAACCCACATGCGCGGGTGATGTTCGTCGGAGAAGCTCCGGGCGAGGTGGAAGACAAGACTGGCCGACCGTTTGTCGGGCCAGCGGGACAGAAACTTGATGAAGTATTCGCGTCCGTAGAAATTACCCGCGACGACATATACATCACCAACGTTGTCAAGTGCCGTCCACCGGGAAACCGTGTCCCGACAAAGGCGGAGATGGAGGCGTGTTATCCCTACCTCGAGGCACAGATTGCCCTGATCAACCCAGGGCTGATCGTCACGTTGGGGAATACTCCGACGCAGTGGCTCATCCCGTCCGCCGCTGGAATCACCAAGGTGCGAGGAACGTTTCTCCCATGGCGTGGTGGCATCGAAATATTCCCCATGTTTCACCCAAGCTATCTTCTGCGCAACCCATCGCGGGCCAAGGGAAGCCCCAAGTATCTAACCTGGCTCGATATCCAAAAGGTGAGAAAGTGGCTTGATGAACACGCAGATACAACCTAAAACACCGGCTGAACAAGAACAATTTGTGAGTGAAGCCCTTGCGCGTGCCGAGGAACACAGAAAACGCAAGGAATTCAATGAGGGGATCCATCTATTGGTGGAAGCATTGCGCTACGGGATCAACAAGGCGATGATCTACTATCGCCTAGGGAACATCTATATTGATTCTGGGGACCTCTCCCGCGCGGAATACGCGTACAAGCGAGCGCTTGAAATTGATCCCCATCACGTAAACGCGATGCACAATCTCGCCATCGTGTACAAGCGGCAGGGGAAGGTCTCCCTATACGTGAAGACGTACAAAAAGTCACAGCGCATGGAGCTGCACCACCCGCGCTCCGTTCCGCTTTCCCATCTTGACAAACAGCATTTACGCCACTTCGGATGGCAAGGATTCTTTTTCGCCCTCGGTGGGGTGGGGATCTTATTCCTTCTCCTTTACCTATTCCTCCACTGATATTTGCTACATGCTTGTTTGATCTTACTTTCCCGATCGCGTATAGTTTAGTGCCTTTATTAGCGGTAATACGAAGGGATATCTGTGACGAGAAAAAGAATTTATGCGATTGCGAAGGAGCTCGGTATAACGAGCAAGGAGCTTATCACCAAGCTTGAGCAAATGGGAATGTCTGGGCTCAAGCCGGCGAATACGGTCGACGAGGAGGAATATTCGCTCATCGTCAACCTACATAGAGAGGAATCTGCCCCAAAGGAAGCGAAAAAACCGACCCCACCCCCACAAGAAGCCCCGAAAAAGAAGAAAGGAATCCCTCGTCCACCGATCGTGTCAGTGCTCGGCCACATCGACCATGGAAAGACGACCCTCCTCGATGCGATCCGCCATTCGCACGTCGCGGCAAACGAGACGGGAGGGATCACCCAAGGAATCGGAGCGTACCGGGCTGACTTGCATGGGCAGAAGATTACGTTCATCGACACTCCGGGGCACAAGGCATTCACCGGGATGCGCGCCCGCGGCGCCCAGGTGACCGATATCGCCATCCTCGTCGTCGCCGCCGATGACGGAGTAATGGCACAAACGATGGAAGCGATCGATCACATCCGCGCTGCTGGAATCCCGATGATCGTGGCAATCAACAAGATCGACAAACCCAACGCGGATATAAAGAAAGTGATGAATGACCTTGCTAAGCACGGCCTCACCCCGGAGGAATGGGGCGGGGACACGATCACCGTGCCCATCTCTGCTCTCAATGGGGAAGGGATCGACGACCTACTGGAGATGATCCTCCTCATCGCTGAGATGGAAAACATCTGCGCCGATCCAAATGGCCCACTGGAGGCGGTCATCATCGAGAGCCGTTTATCCAAGGGGCGCGGCCCGGTGGCGACCGCGGTAATCCGCAACGGCACTCTACATGAGCGGGACTACATCGTTGCCGGATCGACCTACGGGAGGGTAAAGGCACTGATCGACGAGACGGGCAAGCGCATCCGTGCTGCTGGACCGGGCAAGGCAGTGGAGATCCTTGGGCTGGAGAAGGTCCCAGCGGTGGGAACAAAAATCGAAGTGAAGGGTAAACCATCCGACGCCAAGCAGTGTGCCGAGAAGCGTCGGGCAGCGGAGGTAACGCCGCGCCGATCGCGGGCCCGCATGAGCGTGGAGGAGCTGTTCCGGGAAGCAACTGAGGAAAATAACCTTCAACTAATCATCAAGGCCGCATCGACCGGGGCATTGGAAGCAGCTCGCCGAGAGATCGAACAGATTGCTACCGATAAGATAAAAGTGGAGTTTATCCACTCCGGTGTGGGCGACATTACAGAGAGCGATGTCCTGCTCGCGGCAAGTGTCACCGGCACCTGTCTCATCGTCGGATTCGGCGTCAAATCAGATCCTAAGGTCGCGCGCATCGCTGAGCAGAGAGGGGTAGTTATCCTCGCCTACGACGTCATCTACGACCTGATCGATGAAATCGAGCGCACGATCACGCGGATGCTCGGGCCGGAGTACGAGGAAGTCCTGCTCGGCGAGGCGGAGGTGCGGAACGTATTCAAGGTCCCGGCAGGGATTATCGCCGGATGCTACGTCAATTCCGGTAAGGTGGCGCGGAGCGGGAAGGTACACGTGCTGCGGCAAGGACAGGAGGTTCACACCGGTGAGATCGCGTCCCTGCGCCGGTTTGAGGATGACGTGCGCGATGTGCAGGCGGGCCGCGAATGCGGAATCAGGCTCAAGGACTTCGATGATATTCAGGTAGGCGACCGAATCGCCGTGTTCAACCTGGAGAAGGTCAAGCGCTAGCCGCGAAAATGAAGGTGGGACTCCTCACCCTGAAGCTTCGCCTCCCGGCAGTTACGTCGCTCAAGGAGAAGCGGTCGATCCTGCATGGACTGATCACGGAGATCGAGCGGCGAGGGCCTGCGTTTGCTGTGGCTGAGGTAGCGCATCTTGATGCGCGTGATTGCGCAACGATCCGCGTCGCTCATCTGTCCAACGACCCCCGCTACACCGATGCTGCTTTACGCCGCACACAGATGGCGGTGGAGAGCGGACGCGGTTATGTGATAGAGGAAGCGAAACTGGAGATCCTATGAGTGATGGACGGATACGCGCGCGGCTGTGTACCCGGATCAAGCAGGAGCTCTCGGAGATCGTCGAGTTCGAGGTGCGCGACCCGCTCCTTCGGGGAGCCCTCCCCACTGTGATGGCGGTCAGCCTCTCGGTCGATGCCCGCTACGCCAAGGTGTACATCGCCCTTGCCCGTGGAACACGGGAGGAGAAGATGAAAGTGATGACGGCATTCCACCGTGATCGCGGATTCTTCCGCACCGCACTCGCTCGTCGCCTCTCATTGCGCTACACCCCGGAGCTCGAGTTCATCCTCGATGAAACAGTGGAGCGAGCGATCCAGCTCGACGAACTCATTTCCCGGGAGAAGGATGAATTTCGGTCCGGTTAAGCACATCATTGCTATCCCGATTAAGGATCCCGTCCTCCTTGGCCTGTCTATCACATTTGCCGGGATTTTATTCGCTACAAACCAGCAGGCAAACATATACGATATACAGAATCAACGCTGGGTGATTACGATGGCGGCGCTTATCCTCATCTCGCCTTTTGCCCACACCATCTTCATCATGCGGATGCGCGCCCTGCTCGAACGGGACACAAGTTCCATCGCTACCGAACTAGCGGCGGGCGGAGCGCTCTACACGCGGCTGGTCGGGGGCGAAATCTTAGTCGGCCTGATCTCCGCCGCCGGAATGCTCTTGTTCATCCTCCCCGGGATTTACATCGGCCTTCGGTTGAGCTTCTACAAGCAGGCGATCATCCTCGATGGCAAGACCATCTCCGGTGCGCTGCGTGAGAGCATGATACGCACTGTACATCTGCGCCTCCTCGGGATCCTTCTTCTCATCTATACCCCAATCTACGCGGGGGAAGTCCTCGTTGCCTACGCCGTTGATGCTCTCCCTATTGGCATATTCGGGCCTATTTTGTTGGTCGTCGTATCCGGGCTTGGGTTCGCATGGGTAAACGCCCTTCTAACCGCGATTTACTTGCACCAGGTGGCACAATGAACGTTCACGTCGGAACGGCTAATCCACTGAAGATCGCCGCGACACGGGCGGCGTTCGCTAAGGCCTTTCCTGATCGGAAACTCAATGTGACGGGGATAAAAGTAAGTCCTGGAGTTCCCCCCCAACCTGCCGGGGAGGAAGTAACAGCAGGTGCGATTCAGCGGGCACGGTCGGCACAAATGGGAGCCGAGTTTGGGGTGGGAATCGAGGCAGGCATCCTTCGCCTACCAGGGCTCGATCGCTATCTAAACATGCAGGTATGCGCGATTGTCGACCGCGCGGGAAAGCTAAGCATCGGAAGTGGACCGGGGTTTGAACTCCCTCCATCCGTGCTGGAACGGCTGCTCCACGGTACAACATTAAACCACGAAATGAGCCGCATCTCAGGGATCGACGAGATCAAGGAGAAGATCGGAGCGGTCGGCTACCTGTCCGCCGGGCGGACCAATCGGTTCACCGTCACTTACATGACGGTTTTGATGGCCCTTATCCCCTATATTCGGCGTGACCTGTTCGCTGAATGAATAGGATTTGCAATCTCGGTGAAACGTGCTACTATAATTATCGTACGGGACGTGGCGCAGCCTGGTAGCGTGCTTGCATGGGGCGCAAGAGGTCCCCGG
>CAZTJW010000008.1:0-13574 GCA_964613775.1 uncultured Thermotogae bacterium | reverse complement strand
CTCTCTCCAAAAACGATTGCTGAATTATAGCGGCAAAAAGAAAACTATCACAACACTTTGCCATAAACGCGCATTCTCGCTATGATCGAGCTACCATGTCACTCGCCAATAAGATCACGATTGCCCGCGCCGGACTCATCCCGATCATCATCGTGATGCTTCTACTCGCTTATCGAGAGGTGGCGCTTATCCTGTTCCTTATCACATCATTAGGGGATATTCTCGATGGGATTGCCGCGCGTGCCCGTCATGAGGTAAGCCCGCTGGGGAAGGTCCTCGATCCAGCGGTAGACAAGGCCCTCTATGCCTCCCTTATTTCCTCCTTTGCTGCAATGGGAGACATTTCCATTACTGTACTAATCCTCTACTTCATCCCGCAGGTGGGGTTGGGGATCGGGGCCCTCATCCTTCGCCTGCGTGCACGGCGGGTACAGGAAGCACGCATCCCCGGGAAGGCAGCGGCCGTCCTCACCTTTATTGCGATGACTTTCCTCCTCTTTTCCCTTCCCTATCGCATGCTCGTCCTTTATGTAGCAATCGGGGCTACCTACCTTGCTGCCCTGGACTACTTGCGTATTACTCTGTCAGGCCAGGGAAGCTCCTCGTAAGGGTAGGGAGGAAACCAGGGCGGGACCGGCGCCGTGAAGCGCACCCGTTCTTCGCTCGTAGGGTGAGTGAACGCAATCCGCCACGCGTGCAGGAACAAGTGATTTCCCTCCGTGCCGTAGAGGGGATCGCCGAGAATCGGATGGCCGATGTAGCGCAGGTGAATGCGCACTTGATGCGTACGTCCAGTGTGTGGGTGTATATGAAGGAGCGTGCTTTCCGTCCCCCGATCGATGACATGGAATGCAGTCTGGGCTGGTCGTCCCTGTGGGGTAACCGTCATTCGCCGCGGGTGAAACGGGTCTCGCCCAATTGGAGCGTCGATCAGTCCCTCATCCTCGGCGATTATCCCTTCCGCCTGTGCGATGTATTCCTTACTCACGGTACGCGTCGCGAACTGACGCTTGAGCGATGCGAGGGCACGGGCAGTCTTCGCCACCACAAGGACACCGGTTGTCTCCTTGTCCAGCCGATGCACAATTCCCGGCCGGGCTGGGTCATCCGCCACCGGAAGGGCCCGGGTCGCGAGGAGCCCTTCCACCAGCGTTCCACCTCGCGTCCCTGCTCCCGGGTGCACGATCATTCCCGCCGGTTTATTAACTATCACGATCTCCGTGTCCTCGTAGATGATCGGAAGAGGGATTGAAGTCGGGGTAAGGATCGGAACCACCGGCGCAGCCCAGGTCACCGTTTCGCCGGTGCGCACTCCGCGGGACGGCCGCATGCACTTCCTGCCCGAGATAAATACATAGCCCTGCTTTATCGCTTTCTGGATGGCATTTCTTGATGTCCCATCGAGGCGGGCCGCCAAGAACCGATCAACCCGCATCCCTGCATCCGCAGAAGTGACTTCAAAATCGATCGCGTCCATCCTTTTCCCCTTGTTATCAATTTGTCGGGGTTGCTCAGCCCCCGTATAATAGCGAGGTTGATTGCAAAAGAAAAAGGCGGCATTGGCTTTGTGAGGCGGCGATCCCGACAAGGGATTGTTTCTCCCTCTACAAGTGCTAAAGGAGTGTGAGCGGGTCCGCCCGTAGCGAGATGAACATTGAATTTATTGAAGCGTTAGAAGAAATGGCAAAAGAAAAAGGGATCGCGCGTGAGGACCTCTACGCCGCGATCCGCAAGGGGCTCACAGTCGGCTATCAAGCAGAGCACCATACTGATTCCCCGGTGGACGCCCAAATCGATCCTCGGTCCGGTGACATAACGATCAACGGAAAAAGCATCGACAAGGTCACGTTTGGGCGCATTGCCACGCGCAAGGCGGAAGAGACAATCCGCCAGGAGATCACACGCAAGCGACGGGAGTTCATCTACGAACTTTACGTCAACCGGGTAGGTGAGATCATTACCGGATCGATTCACCGGTTTGAAGGAAAGGACGTGTGGGTCAATCTTGGAGAGGCAGAAGCGCTTCTCCCGGAATCCGAGCGCATCCCAGGCGAGCGCTACCGCGCCGGTGGACGGCTGCGTGCCTATCTCGTCAGTGTGGAGAAGACGCAAGGTGACCCGCGCATCCTCGTCTCCCGCGCACATCCGGAATTTGTCCATCAGCTCCTTCGTCTGGAGGTGCCAGAGCTCGAAGAAGGAACAATCGTCGTGCGGAAGATCGCACGCGAACCGGGACGGAGGAGCAAGGTAGTAATTGAATCGCTTGATCCGAACGTTGACCCGGTGGGGACGTGTGTGGGAGCGGGCGGGGCACGCGTGCGCGTTGTCACCCGCGAGCTGGGAGGAGAGAAAATCGACTTTATTCGCTACAGCGATGACCTCGGCCGACTCATCAAAAACAGCCTTGCTCCGGCTTCCGTCATCTCGGTGGAGATCGACGAAGCGACAAAGAGCGCAAAGGTGCTTGTCCCCGACGATGAACTGCCACTCGCCATCGGGAAGGGCGGGCAAAACGTGCGCCTCACCGCCAAACTAGTCGGCTACGACATCAACGTGACAAGCCCGAGCGAAGAAGCGAGGGGCTGATCGACCCCACTTGCCACGATGAGACAGACCAAGGACTGGATCTTCCGGAAATTATTCCGCATCACCCGCTATTACGCATGGTGGGTGCTGATTTTCGCCCTTCTCCTTACCGGCGCAAGCACGTACTACATCCAACATATTCCGCTGCACAGTTCGTACCTCGACCTGCTGCCGCGGCATGATCCGCTGATCGACGAGTACCGCAAGAACGAAGCGTATCTCGCCCAGACCGACTACATTGCCCTCCTCCTGCGGCTTAACCACCCAGAGGGTAAATCGGACCAAGCCCGGGAGGCGCTCCTCATTTCCGCTGCTAAGAAGATCTCCAACGTACTGCGCGCCGATCCCACGTTCTCCAAAGTGACTTATCTTATGGAGCCATCCCCCAAGATCCCCGATCAATACCTGTATCTTTACCAACTCAACGCGGAGAAGCTCGCGCATATCGAGACGAGCGTCTCGTTCGCCCGTCAGGCAATAAGCGGAGGGGAGCTTCCCCCTCTACCGGCGCGAGATCTGACAGGCGCGTACGCCCAGGTAGAGGAACGGTTTAACCGCACGCTCACTCAGGATACGAAAAGCGGGATAGGAAGCCTGTCAGCCGTCAATAAACAGCTTGCAACCCTGGAAAAACTCAACCAGGGAGTGATCAAGGCGATAACCCAGATCGATGAGCTTCCGAAGGTCACCGCCGCGGTGGTTGATCTGACCACACTCTTCGCCCCGAACAAGCCCGCGGCTACGCATAAACCAGGGGGATTCTTCTCCGGTGATCGTACCCGCATTTTAGTGAACATCCGTCCACGTTACCCCACACAACGTGGCGTTGCATACTGCACTCAGGTAACAAACAATCTCAGAAAGGACCTCGCTTCGATCGATTTGTCCTCCCTCGGGGTAAGCGTGGGCGCCACCGGGCCGTATGTGTTTACTGCGGAGAACAATGCAGTGGTGAACGCTGACATGCAACGTACAACTATCATTTCGTCGATCGGGGTATTCGTCATCTTCTTTTTAGCGTTCGGTTCGCTGTTTTACAGCTTCATCACGTTGATTCCCCTTGTGATCAGTCTTGTCCTCACCATGGCCTGGGCCAAATTCGCCGTCGGGGGATTTAACTTAATCACATCGTTCCTCCCCGCTCTCGTTCTCGGACTGGGAATCGATTACGGGATTCACCTTATCTCACGCTACGCGGAAGAACGGCAAAAAGGGCGCTCGTTCAATCGCGCACTGTATACCTCGATCCTACGCAAAGGGGATGCATCGCTCACCGCGGCACTTACCACGGCGCTTGTCTTCGTGGGACTCCTCACTTCCCGCTCACGTGCCTTGTTTGAGATGGGGGTGATCACAAGCGTAGGGGTGTTGCTCGCGTTTGTTGTCACGATCATCCTGCTTCCCACCCTGCTTACCATCGCCCACTATCTGTTCCGTTTTCACCACCATGAGCGCGTGATAAACTACGCCCCTCACTTCAGTCGCTACTTTCGATTCGTCGTGAACAAAGGACAGGCGATCTTCGTGATCATCTGTATCCTCACGTTTTTTATCACATTTCAGGCAGCACATACATCATTTCAGTTTTCCAGCGCGAACCTCATTCCACATGTTAAAAGTCAAGACGTGCTAACTGATATTTTAAAGCATTTTAGTAAAGGAGGTACCCAGTTTGGGGATTACTTTACATTCTTCGCTTCCTCGGAGAAAGAGTTGAACACAATCATCGCCCATCTAGATCAGAGCGATCTCGTAGCGGAGGATAAAGGAGGGAAGAAGGACGTAGAATCGGCGCGTGATCTTCTCCCAGTGAACCTGTCGGAACAGCAGAAGGTACTGAACAAACTGAACATCCCCGCCTATATCGATCAACTTGCCTTCTTCGACCGTAGTCTGGAAAGTCCTACAACGACATCAGTGCAAATCCGCGCCCTCCTCGCTCAGTTTTCTCTCCTTCAGTATGCCGCCGTGCTTACCGGGGAAGAAGGAACCGCTGAAAAGAGCAGGCAAATTCAGTTACAATTACGTACAATTCAAACAGAACTCAAAAAACTGGATGCAACCAGTGCGCGTAACAAGATCTCAAGGTTGGAGGAAGCATTGCGCACTCTCGATCAGAACCTGCGCCAAATCAGGGAGTTACCCCCGCTCGACACCCTGCTGCGCGATATAGTTAATAGCCTCCCCACTGGGATTCGTTCCCGCTATCTCACCGCTGACGGGGAGTACATCGTTCAGGCACGAATGAGCCCCACAATTTATCAGGAAGATAACCTAAAAAAATTCGATAAGTTCGCGGCTTCCTTCTCCAACCACTACTTCGGCATGCCGCTTGTGGCCGCTAAGCTTGAACACTACATGAAGCACGATTTTCTTGTCTCCACATTAATCGCCATCTTTTTAATCGCGATCACGCTCCGGCTAAGCATGGGCAGTTGGCTGCGTGCTCTCGTGGCTGGTTCTCCGTTGCTCCTCGGTTACCTTTGGATGCTTGCCGGAATGCGCCTTCTTGGGGTCGCGTTTAGCTTCATCAACATCACCATCTCACCGCTCCTGATTGGGGTTGGGGTAGACGATGGGATCCACTTTCTCCACCGATACACCGAGGAGCGATCGGTTGACCCGGACGGGGCAATCGAACGCAGCGGCCGGAAGGTCGCGGTAGCGGTGACCGTCACGTCCCTTACAACCATGCTTGTGTTCGGGTGCCTGCTCATCGCTCGCACACCCGGGCTGCGCTTCCTTGGGGATTCCGCCCTACTTGGAATTGGGTTCACCTTCCTGTTCAGCCTCCTGTTCCTCCCCGCAGCTCTGCGTGTATTTGGGAAACGGGTATAATTGAGCTATCGTGGTAGCTGGGGGAGTGACATGAAATGTATGGAATAATTGGATATATCGGGCTCGGGATCGGCATTATCGCCGCGATCGCCCTTGGCTACCTGTGGGGGCGCATCCCGCGGACAAAGAAGGAGGAAGAGCTCCTCACCGCCGCCAAGGAGGAGGCCGAGCAACTTAAGCGGGAAAAGCTCCTCGAGGCGCGCCAGCAGACCCAGGAGATGCGCGATGCTCTCGAAGCACGCACTAAGCGACGCGAGGAAGAATTGGCACGGATGGAGGAGCGAATCCTGCAACGCGAGGACCGCCTGGGGAAGAAATCGACTTATCTAGAGAAGATCGAAGACTCACTGCGCGCGGATGAGGAGGAACTGGAACGGCTGAAGGCAGAAGGGGCACACCTCCTTACCGAGGGGAAGGCACAGCTCGAACAAATTGCAGGCTGGAGCGAAAAGCAGGCACAGGAACACCTCTTGAAATTGGTCGAGGCGGAGTCACAACGGTTTTTCTCGCGCAAGGTGGAGGAGGTGGAACGCCGGGCGAAGGAGGAAGCACGACAGCGTGCGGCACGGATCCTTGCCACGGCAGTCCAGCGATACGCGGGCGAGTACGTGGAGGAGAACGCGGTAAGCTCAGTACCGCTTCCATCGGAAGAATTTAAGGGGCGCATCATCGGTCGAGAAGGCCGGAATATCAAGACGTTCGAAGCGCTCACTGGTGTGGAGCTTCTTGTGGATGACACCCCGGAGATGGTCGTCCTGTCCAGTTTTCACCCCCTGCGTCGCGAGGTGGCGCGTCTTGCCCTTACGCGGCTGATCGAGGATGGGCGCATCCATCCCGCGCAGATCGAGGAGAAGGTGCAACGGGCCAAGGCGCGGCTAGCCGAGCAGATCAAAGAAGAAGGGCGTAAAGCGGCGTTTGACCTTGGGCTCGACCTGCATCCCGAGCTGGCGGCTTTGCTCGGCCGGTTAAAGTACCGCACAAGCTATGGCCAGAACCAACTCGCTCATTCGATCGAGGTCGCGTGGATTGCTAAGATGCTCGCCGACGAGTTGGGAATCGATCCCACAAATGCAAAGCGGGCTGGATTGCTGCACGATATCGGCAAAGCGGTCGACCACGAGGTGGAGGGCCCACATGCACTCATCGGCGCTGATCTCGCCCGCCGCTACGGCGAGAAACCAGAGGTTGTGCACGCGATCGCCGCTCACCATGAGGATGTGGAACCGGAGAGCGTGCTCGACGTCCTCATTCAGGCAGCGGACACGCTTTCTGCTGCTCGTCCGGGCGCGCGGCACGAGACGTTTGAGCGTTACATCCAGCGGCTAAAGGATCTGGAAGCGTTATGTCGTTCCTTCCCGGCGGTACAGGAAGCATACGCGTTGCAGGCGGGGCGTGAAGTACGGGTGATGGTCCATCCCGACCGAGCGAGCGACGAAGTTGCGGCGAAGCTTGCCTACGACATCGCCCGTGCAATCGAAGAGGAATTAAACTATCCAGGAGAGATTAAAGTCAACGTGATTCGGCAAACGCAGTTCACCGAGACAGCAAAGTAAAAGGAGGGGAATATGGAGATCCTCAAGGTATCCGCGCGGTCGAACCCCGGAGCCGCCGCTGGGGCAATCGCCAACAGCGTCCGGGAGAGGGGCGAGGCGTACCTGCAGGTGGTGGGGCCACGGGCAGTAAACCAGGCGGTAAAGGCAATCGCCATTGCGCGTGGTTACTTGGCGCCAAGCGGGGTTGATCTCTACTTCACCCCAGGGTTCACCAGCATCCTCATTGACGAGCAAGAGAAAACGGCTATCCACTTCTCCATCCGCACCCGCCATCCCTTGCTGCATAAACAAGGGGAATAATTAGGTATCCACTTGCTCAATTCTGGGTAAGCAGGTACCATTTCACACGATTAGTCATGTAAAGGAGTGATCCGGGAAAAATGTATCAGTTTTTTATGCGTTACAAAAAAGGAATCATTTGGGCAATTGTCATCTCATTCCTCCTTGGCGGTATGGGGCTGTTTGGGCTCAATCAAGCAGGGATGCTCCATCGTTCCTCTGGTGCCGAGCAGGGGGTGGTGGCCGTCGTTAACAAGACGAAGATCACCCAGCAAACCCTAGACCAGGCGACGACCAATCTGCAAAACCAGTACGAGCAGTACTACAAGCAGTTTGGCCAGGACACAACCAATCTGTTCGTCGGCGCGCATGGGGCGCTCCTCCACCTAGAGTTGGAGGCACAGGCGCTGAGTAACCTGATCAGGCAGGTAATCTACACCCAACAAGCAAGAAAATTCCACGTGCGTGTATCCGGTCACGACGTCGATACGGCATATAGCCAACAGTACAACGGTTTCCTAAAACGGTATAATATTACGGAGACACAGTTAGCTAGCTATCTCCGGTCGCAAAATAAGACGTTAAAGGACTTTCAGAAGCAACTGCGTGACTCAGTCGCACAGCAATTGCGCGATCAAGCGTTGCAAACCAAGGTCGTCGGTCAGATCAACCCCACTGACGACCAGCTAAAAGCATATTTTAGTAAAAACATCGACCGCTACAAGACCCCAGAACAGATCCGTGCCTCGCACATCTTAGTGAAGGATAAAGCCACAGCCGAGAAAATTCTCGCTCAACTCAAGAATGGAGCTGACTTTGCAGCGTTGGCGAAAAAATACTCACAAGATCCCGGAACCAAGGACAAAGGCGGCGACCTTGGGTGGTTCTCCCGTGGGCAGATGGTGAAGGAATTTGCGGATGCAGCGTTCGCGCTCAAAAACATAGGGGATATCAGCGGGATCGTCAAGACTTCCTACGGGTACCACATCATCAAGCTCACCGGACGTAAGCCAGCACACACCCCGACCCTGGATGAGGTCAAGGACAAGGTGCGCCAGGACTACATCAATGAAGAGAAGGACAAGAACTTCTCCAGCTGGTACAAGACCGTGTACGGCCAATCCGAGATCAGTATAGAGATTCCAACGGTGGCGGCGTACATCAAGGAACAGCAGGATCTCGACCAGGGGCTGGCCGCGTTTGAGAAGATAAAGCAGGAAGGAACGTCGGCGGATCAGTACGTATCGTATTACATCGGTCGGATCTACGAATCGAAGATGAACCAGGCTGTAAAGGACGAAAAGACGCTTAAAGCCAAGAAGAACCCTACAGATGCGGACAAGGCAAAGATCGCTACACTGGAGAAACAAACCGCCCTTTACAAGCAGAAGGCGATCAGTGCGTACATGGACACCTTGAACGAGGCTGAGCCGGACGAGGAGCTGATAAACCGCGTCCTAAGCCTCGATCCAAACAACGTAACCGCGCTTTACATCTATGGCAAGCTTCTTGCCGACCGGGGCAATTATCTCGAGGCCGATATGCGTTTCCAGCAAGCGATCAGCAAGGATCCAAAGTATATCCCTGCGTACATCGGATCCGGTGACGCTTCCGTGCAAGTTAAATCATACGATCGGGCAATCGCGCAGTACAAAAAGGCCCTCGAGCTTAAGCCGAACGACGTGGACACCATGCTCAAGCTCGTTGGAGTATACCTGACAACCGACAGGCTCGATGACGCTGCCGGACTGCTGGCCCAGGTGGAGAAGCTCGATCCAACAAACACCAAATTGATCGTGTACCAAGGGGATCTTGCGTACAAACGGATGCGTGCTGCAATGAAGGAGCGTGATGCGCTTAAAGCGAAGCAAAACCTGACCGCGGACGACAAGAAAACGCTCGCCCAATTGGATAGTGAGATCCCCGCGCTGTACAACCGCGCGATCGACCGGTATCAGGCAGCGTTGACCAAGACTGGTTCATTGGACGTAACGGTGAAATTAGGCCAGGTGTACCTCGCTGTGGGCAAGCTCGATCAGGCGAAGAGCTCGTTCGAGCAGGTGATCCGCCGCTCACCGTATAAGGTGGCGGCATACGTGGGACTGGCGGATACGCTCCTCGCGCAGGGGGATAAGGATGGGGCAATCCAGAACTACCGCGCCGCATTCGTGCGTACATTCGACAACTCGCTCAAACAACAGATCGGGGAAAAACTCGTCCAGCTTGTACCGAACGACGTTAAGCTCCGGTTCCAACTCGCCGATGTGTATGCTAAGCAGTATATGTGGAGCTCAGCGATCAAGCAGTACGCCGCAATCATCGGTCAACAGCCGGACTCAATCGAGGCTTACCTTGGGATCGCCGATGCGTACAAGTGGAAGGCCGAGTATGACACCGGCATCGATTACCTGGAGAAAGGTCTCACGCACGCAACAAACGACGCGGATAAGATCAAGTTGTATGAGAAGCTCGTCGACATCGATCAGGCGAAGGTCGGACAGGACAAGCCACTCGATTCGCGCGGACTCGATGCACTATTCGCTCTGGGCAAGCTTTACCTGGCACAGGGGAACAAGGCCAAGGCCAAGACCGACCTGGAAAAGCTCGCTAAGTATGATCCCTCTTACAAAACGGGTGAAGTGAACGCGCTCATCGTGCAGGCAGGTGGTACGGTGCAGACGCCATCCCAGACAGTCGCGCCGACGCAGACACCAAGCAGCAATGGCTCGTAAGTCGTTTGCCGATCTCCGTGCGCTGATCGCAAAGCTGCGCGCGCCGGAGGGCTGCCCGTGGGACCGGGCGCAGACGCATCGCACGCTGCGCCCGTATATGCTCGAGGAGGCGTACGAGGCAATCGCGGCGATCGATGCCGGCGACTCGGATGCCCTGTGCGATGAACTTGGTGACGTGCTCCTTCAGGTCCTCCTCCATGCCCAGATCGCTGCTGATGCGGGCGAGTTCACGCTCGATGACGTGATCGATAACTTGACGCGTAAGCTGATCCGCCGCCATCCACATGTGTTTGGGAACGCACCCAACGATCCGGCATCGATTAGACAAAATTGGGAACGGATCAAGGCAAAGGAAGGGAACCACAAGGTCTATCCCTTCCCGCCTCTCATCGCCGCACGCAAACTCATCGAAACAGGGCTCGACCCAGAGACGATCAACTATCCGGCCCCAGAACTCGTCGCGGGCGGGATGCTCCTACGCGCGATGAAGTCGGTATATGATAAGGGCTTTGACCCCGAGATCGCCCTGCAGCGGACACTCTCCTACATCAAGAAGCAGTGATGCGGGATGCGACTGTGTATTGGGTGGAGACGAGTGAAGAGGAGGTCCACTTCATCGACGCGATCGTTTCCGCCTACGACGGGTTGGCCAACGTGCGCCGCGACTACCGGGTAAGGGGTGGAAAGACTTACTTCAAGGTGTACGTTGGTCCAGGACTCGAGGACGAGTTCGAGCGGCTTATTCTCAAACTGCGAAAGAAGGCGAAGATCGGCGATGTGGTCAAAGCTGAAAATTCTGACGAATCTCCGGCACGCGAATGAAACCGTGTCCTCCATTTTCGCGGTCGATTATCCCCGGTTATTCCGTCAAGGGAAACGAGCGCTTCTGTTTGACCTCGATAACACCTTGGGTAGCTGGCATACGCGGGCCCTCGATCCGAAGGTGAAGCAGCTTTTGGAAGAGATCACGCGGATGGGTTTCCGGGTCGGAATCCTCACCAACCGTCGCTTTGGGACGAAGGACGCCGTTATCTCTGCCCTGGCACAGGAGTACCCGGTTGTGGCCCGGGCGGGGAAGCCGCGCCGTCGGGGATTCCGGGAGATCCTGCACAAGCTTGATGTCCCACCCTCCCAAGCAGTGATGATCGGCGATCGTCGGCTCACCGACGTTATCGGGGCAAACCGCCTTGGGATCTATTCTATCTGGATCAGGCGTGTCTGAACTTTGGCAGAATCTCTCCGATCGGCTATCATCAAACTGAATTCCTACCCTTGAGGAGGTCGTAATGCACACAAAGGACGTCATATCGCTCGGGGATCTTTCCACCGAAGAAATCTACGAGATCCTGGAAACCGCACGCAACTTGAAGCTTGAGCATCGTGCTGGAGTAAAGCACGACATGCTTGCCGGAAAAACGCTGGGGATGATCTTTCAGAAGCCGTCGCTGCGCACTCGCGTCTCGTTTGAGACCGGGATGACCCAACTCGGTGGACACGCGATCTACCTCGGTCCAGACGACATCAAACTTGGAAAGCGTGAGACCACAGAGGATATCGCGATTGTCCTCTCCCGCTATGTCGATGGGATCATGGCACGCGTGTTCGAACATCAGATCGTGGAGGACCTGGCAAAGTACGCGACAGTCCCCGTGATAAATGGTCTATCCGATCTTCTTCATCCTTGCCAGATCCTAGGAGACCTCCTGACGATCTGGGAGAAAAAACGGAAGCTCGCCGGGCTGACCCTCACGTTTATCGGAGATGGAAACAATGTCGCTCATTCGCTGATCAACGGGTGCACTAAAGTGGGAATGTCCTTCCGCATCGCCTGTCCGGAGGGGTACGAACCGAACGAAGGAATCGTCGCCGCGGCACGGAAAGCAGGGGGAAAGATTGAGATCATGCACGATCCCAAGGAAGCGGCCCAAGGGGCGGATATCCTCTATACCGACGTGTGGACGAGCATGGGCCAGGAGTCAAAGGCAGAGCAGAAGAGGGGTGCGTTCGCTGGGTTCACGCTTGACGAAGACCTGTTGAAGCTTGCTGCTCCCGAGGCGCTTGTCATGCACTGCCTGCCCGCCCATTACGGGGAGGAAATCACCTATGGAGCATCACGCAGCAAAGGAAGCGCGATCTTCGATCAGGCGGAGAACCGGCTGCACGCGCAGAAGGCGGTCCTTGTCCTGCTCATGTCATAGGAGGGAAATTGTCGAATAAGGTAACAGTTGGTTCGGAGAACAAGGGTGACTGCGTGGTGCGCGTTTCCCCGGCGCAGGCCCCGACGGTTAACATCACCTCGACGAACGACAACCTGTTTGCTCCCGGGCTGCGGGAGGTGGTGGAGGAGACGCTCGCTGCGCTCGGAAGGGCAAACGTGGCCATAGAGGTAGAGGAGCACGGCGCGCTTGACTATGTGATTGCGGCACGGGTTGAAGCCGCGATGCGCGCCACATTTCCTGATCGTGCCCCGATTACGCCACAGGTAGACCGCGCCTCGAGCACACGCGACCGCCTGCGCCGGACGCGTCTGTACGCACCGGGGAACAATCCAAGAATCCTCGCTGGAATCGAGCTTCACGGTGCAGACTGTGTGCTCCTCGACCTCGAGGATTCAGTCCCCTTGAAGGAGAAGGCCGCAGCGCGGATCTTGGTCAAGCACCTTCTGGCAACGGTGGACTTCCCCGAGGTCTGGGTGCGGATAAATCCACTTGCGAGCTACGGAAAGGAGGATTTATCTGAGGTGATGCTCGCTCGGCCGCACGGGATATGCCTCCCCAAGGCGGAATCGAAAGCAGATGTAGTAAATCTCTCGCGTGAACTTTCTTCCCAAGAGAAAAAGTGCGGAATAGAAGTAGGGACAACCCTTATCATGCCAATTATCGAGACGGGGAAGGGCGTTCTTCATGCGGATGAGATCGCAGCGGCCGATCCCCGCGTTGCCGTGATTGCCTTCGGAGCAGAGGACTACACCCGCGATGTGGGAGCAAAGAGAACGCAAGAATCCCTCCTCTTCCCACGTTCGATGATCATCGCTGCGGCTGCTGCCGCTAGAGTCCAGGCATCGGACACAGTCTACGCCAATTTGGAGGATGAAGCCGGTTTGATCGCGGAGACGGAGCATATCCGCGACCTTGGCTTCTCCGGAAAGGGAGCCATCAACCCACGCCAGATCGGACCGATCCATCGGGTATTCTCCCCGAGCAAAGAGGAGATCGCTCAGGCGGAGAGGATCGTTGCTGCAGCAGAAGCCGCTGAAAAGGAGGGGATCGGGGCAATTGCCATCGGAGGGAAGATGATCGATAAACCCGTCCTTGAACGGGCGAAGCAAACGCTGCGGCTCGCGGAAACGCTCAAGGAGGGATGGAGATGAAAAACGTGCTTGGCCGGGAGATACCAGAAAGGATCGGCGATCGAACCCTGCGCCCGTTTCAGGGTGCATTTGCGACAACTCCAACTGGCCACAAGGCGGCACGACCACAGAAGACGGTCAAGCCGGGGGAGAACAAGGTCCTTCATTCGCTTGAAGAGGCAATCGAGGCAACCGGGCTTCGGGATGGGATGACAATCTCGTTTCACCACTCGTTCC
>CAZTJW010000007.1:11529-14343 GCA_964613775.1 uncultured Thermotogae bacterium | reverse complement strand
TTCAACATGAGGATCAACCCCGCTTAGACCTCTAATGCCCCGCAGCGAGCTACGGGGTTCTTTTACTGTAGGGAAATGTCAATCGATCCCGCCTCTTCCAGGAACGCGGCAAGGAGATCGATCGCCGCCTCGATATCATCCCGGTGAACGGTCTCGACCACTGAGTGCACGTATCGGCTTGGAAGCGACAACGTTATCGCTGCAGCGCCTCCCTGGGCCATCTGGATCGCACCGGCGTCCGTACCGCCGCGAGGAAGGATCTCCAGTTGATATGGAATATTTCGCGCCTGTGCGATCTTTCTCATCGCGTTTACCAGTCCGGGATGGGAAATCGATGCTGAATCGGTGAGTTTGATCGCTACCCCGTTCCCGAGCTTGGTTATCTGCTGTGCACTTGGGACACCGGGCATGTCGACGGCGAGCGTGGTATCAAGTGCGATCCCAATCTTCGGATGCACACTGAACCCGGCCACACGTGCCCCGCGCAGCCCGACTTCCTCCTGCGTCGTCCCGACGAAGTAGAGGTCGCATGTGATATTACTTGCCCGTTTGATCGCATTGATCCCGATGTACACGCCGGCGCGGTCATCGAGCGCCTTGCCGGAGACGACCTTTTCCAGCTCAATGAAGTCCTGGCGCATGGTGACCGGGTCACCGATTGAGACGCGCTGTTTCACTACGTCGGCCGGCAGTCCTAAATCGACGAATAGGTCCTTCATCTCCGGGAGTTTTTTACGTTCCTCCTCAGTCATAATGTGGATTGGCTTTGACCCGATTGCCCCGATAAGGTCACCGCTCTGCGTGTGTACGATCACCCGCTGCGCGATGAGGGTTTTCACGTCAAACCCACCCAGCGGATGAATGCGCAAAAACCCGGTATCCTCATCAATGTGGCTTACGATGAACCCGATTTCATCCATGTGGGCGGCGACCATCACCACCGGGCCTGTTCCCTTTTTGTGGGCGATCACGTTGCCCAGGTTATCCGTGTGGATATCTTCCACCGTCCCGGAGAGCACCTCAGTAATAATGGCCCGGATTGCCCCTTCATGTCCGGGGATCCCCGGGGCCTCGCTTAGCCTCTTTAGAAGCTCCATTGAACCTCCTTTTATACTTAATTCTATCCCTTACGCTCCACTGATCAACTCTTGCCTTTCATCGACATGTGGTATCGAAGCATGATACCACTGCGAGATTATCGGTCGAGTCAGACGTTCCCAGCGGTGACTGGTTCATCCCCTAGGTGATAAGTGTCACGTCGTGCCTATAGCTTTCTGGGAATCGTTACGACGACGATGGTAACTGGTCCTTCACAACTGCGGGGAAAATTGGTATGATAGTTTTAGTAGACCGTTAAGGGGTGATAGACACATGAAAAAGGGCGTGCTTGTGGGTGGTGTCATCGTTATTACTTGTTTGATCAGTGTTTTCGCGCTTGCCGGGGGAAATAACCTGACCAATCACACACCGATCGTGATCGAGGGGGACCACCAGTTCACCACGGATAACGGGGTCGTCTCCGGCTCGGGCACAGTCGACGATCCGTACATCATCGCGGGATGGAAGATCGATGCCGGTTACAGTGACTATGGAATTCGCATCCACCGCACCAGCCGGTACTTCATCATCAGAAACGTGGAGATAAGCGGGGCAGGAAAGGCGGCGATCTTCTTGAGCTATGTGCACAACGGTGATATCGAGCGCTCCCACCTCGCCGGAAACTGGATCGGGGTAGTGTTCAACTTCGCGTCCTACAACCGCATCGCCCATTGCCTCATCGAGAACAACGTGGACGGTATTCATTCATACTTCTCACATGATAATCAGATCCTGCAAAACACAATTACCAAAAACGACACCGGAGTATGGCTCGATGCGTGCAACGCCACGGATATCGTTGGAAATACCGTGTCCAATGATTGCATGGGAGTGTATCTCAATCTGGGGGCGCAGGGAAACCTGATCTACGACAACGCATTCATCGCTAACGCCCATGATGCCCACAGTGTGGCAGCGAACCACTGGGACTACCAAGGGCAAGGGAACTACTGGTCGGATTATCATGGGATTGACGCTGACAAAAACGGGATCGGCGATTCCCCGTATGTTATCCAGAGTAAAGGTGATCAGGATAATTTCCCGCTCATTGCTCCACCGCAGGTACAGACCAAATCGAGAACCCTGCCGTAGCTGTGGGATAGCGAGTGGGCACCACCCTACGCGTTACCGATGGGGGATAAGATGAGGATAATTTCGTTATTGTTTGCAGTCACAATATTTCTTGTGTTCATGGGTTACTCTACCCCACGGCAGCAGGCCGGCGTTGGACCACCGCTGATAGCGATGGATGATTTTCCGATCGTTGGAGTAACCGCGCCCGACTTTTCCCTACCTATACTATCCGGGGAACAGCGATTGTCTCCTGCTGATTACCGGGGCCAGCCGCTTATCATCAACTTTTGGACCACCTGGTGTGGAGTGTGCGTGCACGAGCTTCCCTTGTTTGAGGAATTCTACGAGCAGTACAATGATCAGGTGAAGCTTATCGCCGTGTGTTCTGGTACCACCCCACAACAAGCTGAGGAACTAATCGAGAAAAACGCAGTCACGTTTCCGGTAGTGTACGACTCCGGGAGGAAGATCGCCGGGATATACCAACCACCACGTCCACGCGACACCCGCCGGATTATCGCGTTCCCGTTTACTGTGTTTATCAATCGAGACGGTACCATTGTTTACGCTAAAATTGGGGCATTTGTCACCATCGGTAAGCTTATTAGCCTACTGCAACGGGCAGGTATTTCAATTAACAAG
>CAZTJW010000007.1:0-11429 GCA_964613775.1 uncultured Thermotogae bacterium | reverse complement strand
CACCATCGGTAAGCTTATTAGCCTACTGCAACGGGCAGGTATTTCAATTAACAAGGGGACGGCGGCCGCCCGCACAGCCGCGCACACGGGATTAGAGCGAAAGGCAACCCAATAGCCTCGGGCGATTAGTCCCTTCACCCGTGGGCGGGGCTGACCCCGCCCACGGTGTGAGAGAAGCGGCTCCTTCACTTAAGTAAGGAGGTACTTTCATCTTCTTTTGATGTACCCGTGTCGGCAGAGAAAGTTTCAGCCCCCATACATGGGGTTAGACCTTTATTTTTGATTCTTCTTCGCCCCGGCAACACATTTCGCAATTACACTGATAGTTGAGAAATGCAACCTCAGGAAGTCTCCCGCGACGAACACCGGTAAAACACCACCCCCTTTTTATCGCGCATTAGAGTTTGCTAAAACGCGGTTGTGTGTTATTCTAAGATCGATCTTTTCTCCAAAGGAGGACGTATATGCACGTGCGTTGGCTCTTTCTGAGCGTGATTCTTTTGGGGTTATTTTCCATTATCTCCCTGGCCGGGCCGGTGATAAACGAAGTCGCCTGGGGCGGGGCACCTAATAACCCAACTGCTGAATGGATCGAGCTTTACAATCCAGGTGATCAAGTGGTGCAACTCGACGGTTGGCGTCTCTATTCATCGGATGGCGCTCCGGACATCCGGTTGCATGGTACGATCCCGGCGCACGGATACTTTCTCCTCGAACGGGGAAGCGATGGCACGGTCCCAGGAGTAAAGGCTGATCTTGTATACACCGGTGCACTGCGCGACACAGGCGAGGCGCTGTTCCTTGCTGATGCTGATGGTAAGTACATCGACAGCGTGAACAAGAGCGGTGGTCCGTGGCCGGCGGGAACGAACGCGCTCGGAGATCCTCCGTGCGCATCGATGGAGCGTATCGATCCCACCGTGCCCGACACGCCGGCGAATTGGGCGACAGGCCGCACCGGCGGGACACCGGATGCACAAAATTCCGTGTACAATCCTCCCCCGGTTCTCCGATCATTTTCGTTCACCCCATCCCTTCCCCATCCCGACGAGCCAGTGCTATTCAAAGCGAAGGTCAAAAGTGGTAATATCCCCTTGTTTATGTGGGATTTTGGCGATGGCGGGACCGGAGCGGGGCAGACCGTCTCCCACACCTACGACCAGGTCGGTTCGTATGTAGTTTCGCTGCAGGTGAAAAGCAAACAGGGGGCGATTGCCCAGAAGTATGTGATGGTACGCGTAATCCCGAAACGACGCATCTTCGTAGATTTTAGTGTGCTATCACCTAATTCCAAACAGGTTTACCAAAGTGGCGATATTCTCAGGTTTTCGGACGAATCGTTTATTGCCCTGCCGGGCAAGCTTACAGCGTGGGCCTGGGCGTTCGGCGACGGGAATAAAGCTACCGGGCAGACCGCTTCCCACACGTACGCCCACGGCGGCGATTACGTGATCACCCACACCGTCATCGACGCGCAGGGAGACACGGCTGTACAGACACGCGCGTTAACCGTGGTCGGCCGCTATCCCATCGCACAGTTCAACGTTGCTCCATCGCATCCCAACGTGGGTGAACCGGTCACGTTTGCCGCGACGGGGTCATTTGATCCGGACGGAACCACATTGAGCTACGAGTGGGACTTCGACGGTGATGGGACGACCGATCTGGTATCCGCTGTCCCCACCGTCACCCATACCTATTTCCACAGTGGTGATTACTCGAGCAGGCTCATCGTACGTGATAGGGACGCCGATGGGGCAAAAAGATCTCTGCCGGCTGTGGTTACTGTGCATGTAAACCAATCGCCGCACGCGTGTTTTAAGTTATCCAATTTCTCCCCGATGGAGGGAGAAACGGTCAAGTTCTCTGATTGTTCCAGCGACCCGGATGGCAAGATAATCGGGTACCACTGGGTTTTCAGTGATGGGGAGACCTCTGACATTTCGTCCCCTGTTCATACCTATTCGTGTGCGGGGAAATACACGATCACCCTCACCGTGACTGATGACAACGGAGCGCAGGCGAGCACCTCGGCGGTGATCACCGTGCGACCGGTGAGGCCGCGTGTGGCAATCGGCGTGCACGGGCTGGCCGAGCAGCTTACCAATGTTCCATTTACCTTCAATGCATCCGCGTCCACCCCGTGCTCCAAGCGCAGGATCACAAGCTACGAGTGGGACTTCGACGGGGATGGTACCTACGATCAGGTGACCAATTGCCCCACCGTCACCCATGCCTACACGCACGTCAGTAAGCTCAAGGAAAATTATCAGGTAGCGGTGCGGGTAACCGACACCGCCGGATTGCGCGCGGTATCCACGCCGGTAACTATCACCGTGGATGACCGCCCGCCGCCCGCCAATTTTACCTGGAAGCCGGAGGATCCAACCGACGCCACCGCCGTAACATTTGACGATAAGTCAACCGACCCGGACGGTAAAGTTGTCGCCTGGAGCTGGTCATTCAGCGATGGTGGCCAGTCAACCGAGCAAAATCCCATACATCAGTTCCCCGATGACGGCATGTATATGGTCACGCTCGTTGTCACCGATGATTCCGGGGCGAAATCCCTCACCAGTCAGGTGGTTACCGTGACAAACGCGCGACCGGTCGCGAAATTCGCCGTACCGGCCACCGCGGTCGTCGGTGCTCCGGTTCAGTTCCTCGATAACTCATCCGATCCAAGCCCGCACGGGATGATCGTGCACACGGCGTGGAACTTCGGGGATGGGACGACGTGCCCCGGCACGCCGGGTGGGTGCGGGAGCGGATCGCTCACTGCTCCGACGCACATCTATGCCACACCGGGAACGTACACAGTGGAACTCGTTGTGATCGATGATGACGGTGGACTGACGCGCGTGAGCAAGCAGATCACGGTGAGTGCGCCCCATCAGTGAACCGATACCCAAACCCGCGCACCGTCTGGATGAACCGCGGGTGGGACGGATCGCCTTCGATCTTCTTGCGCAGGAGGTACACGTACTTCTGTACGTCCTGCGGGGTGGCGTAGGCCCCGGATGGCCACACATGGGAGATGATCTCCGCGTGCGAGAACACTTTCCCGGGCTCGGAGGAAAGAAGCTTGAAAAGGCGGTATTCCTTGCGCGATAGGTGGATTGCCTTTCCTCGCACCACCACCTCCTTGCGCATGTCATCGAGCGCGATATCCACCGGAAGTGGGTGATAACGGCGCATTACCGCACCGATACGCGCTTTTACCTCCTCCCAGGCGAACGGCTTTTCGATGTAATCATCCGCTCCCAAGGAAAGGCCCTTCACCTTGTCATCGAGCCGGCCGAGCGCGGTGAGGAGGATCACCGGGCGATTACTCTTCTTTCTGATCTCCTTGAGGACCTGCCAGCCGTCCTTGCCCGGGAGCATCACATCGAGAAGGACAAGGTCTGGGGGTGCGGAAGAAAAGAGGGTGAGCGCCTCCTCACCGGTGAGCGCGGTAATGACCTCGTGTCCGTCCGCCACGAGAAAGCTCGCTAACACTTCGACGATCCCTGGTTCATCCTCGCAGATCAGTACGCGCATTAGACCTTCCTTCCGTGTACTTGGGCAGGGTGAACGAGAACGTGCTCCCCTTCCCTTCACCCGGACTTTCCACCCACACTTTTCCCCCGGATCGTTCCACCAGCCTCTTCACGATGGAAAGCCCGATCCCATGACCGTCCTGGTTCAGTTTTCTCCCGCTGGGTGTGCGGTAAAACTCGGTGAATATCCGCTCCTTATCCGGGGGAGAAAGTCCCACTCCTTCATCGGAGACATCGACCTGGACCGTATCGTCGCGGTCGCGCACCTGCACTGTGATTTTTCCCGGCGCGGGGGTGTAGGCAATTGCGTTTGTTACCAGATTGAGCAGAATTGCCTCCACTGCCTTGGGATCGGCGTACACCGCCAGCATCTCGGCGGGGGTAAACGAGATCCTGTCCTTATCGTCGGCAAGCATCGGTTCCACGGTATGGAGCACTTTAATGATGAGGGGGGAAAGCACAAGCCGCGTTGGTCTGAGGTTGTTGCTCTCTGCGTCCACATGTGCGATGTTGAGCAGGCGCGTTACCAAGTTACTCAATCGATCAGCTTGCTCACCAATTTTCGCCAATCGTTCCCTATGCACGGGCGAGAGACCCCCGTCGCGGGCCATGAGCTCCACGAACCCACTGATCACGGTAAGGGGGGTGCGCAGCTCATGCGCAACCATGGAGAGAAGATGGGTGCGTTCTTGGTTCATCCGCTCAATCAACGCTGCATATTCCCGCAGGCGCCGCTCCCGCATCCGCTGGTCGGTCACATCGTGGCCGACGGCGAGCCACCCAGTGCGCCCGTCGGACAGGCGGAGAGGACGTCCATGCCAGGAGATGATTCGCTCATCTCCTGATTTAGTGTGGATCGTCCGCTCCGAGTACCGTGCAAGGGTATCCGCCTCACGCTCCCGCTGTTGTTCCTTCAATACCGCGGTGCGGTAGTTGGGGTTAGGGTAGAGCCATTCCCATACCTTGGTATTATCCATCACCACCTCCGCCCGCGTATATCCGCTGATCCGTTCCGCTTCCTTATTCCATACGAGCACCCGTCCATCCGGGTCCTCGACATCGATCCATACACCGGCGACCTCGATCAGCCTGCGGTTGAACTCGTTCAGCTCCTCCACCTGGCGGAGGAGCTCCCGCTCGTGCGTGACATCGCGCAGACAACCGATTGATCCCTTGAACGTTCCATGGTTATCGATGATGGGAACGGCTGTGACCTGCGCGTAGAAGGGGCTCCCCCCTTTGCGGAGAAACCACGCTTCATAAGTTGAACTCTTTCCCGCTTCTCGCTCGGCAAGCCTTTCCCGCAGGGTGGGAAGGAACTCGGGATGGCACCAGGACGTGTACCTTTTGCCCACCAACTCCTCATGACTGTATCCAAATAGCTCGCATGCCTTTCGGTTCATACGCACCATCCGATGCTGCGCGTCGAGGACGACCACGCCCTCACCCATCGTGTTCAAGATCATGTCCAGCTCTGCGTTCGTCCTGCGCAGTTCCTCTTCCATTCTCCGTCGCCCGCTCACGTCGCGTGCTGTTCCGATTCTTCCGATCTCGCGTCCATCCGCACCGCAAAGTGAGGTAACCCGAATTTCAGTCGGGATCCTCTTTCCATCTCGGGCGATGACTGCGATCTCGTACTGCGACACCCCACCGCCGGGTGGCGGACCGGCACGAAACTGCTCTCGGGTAAACTGGACGTAATCCGGAGCGATAATCTCCGTAAAGCGGCGTCCAATCCAGTCTCGGCAGGGATACCCAGTGGCACGGGTGAACCCTTGATTGAGGAACACAAACCTCCCGGCAAGATCGATCACGAATACGATATCAGCGAGTTTATCCACCAGCACCTTGTATTGGATCGTGATCTCCCCGTTCGCTACTCGTTCCCCCCTTAGCGCACGGAGAAGCACCAATCGGGCAGGTTTCCCAGCGTAGTTGATCGGCGTCACGCGCGCGCCGAGAATTACCTCGCCTTCAGAAGCGGTATGGAACCCCACGTTTCCCCAGCGCAACTCCGGAAGATCATTCACGTGCATTTCTCGGTTACGATGGGTTAAGAGCTTGCGAAATGGAAGCCCGACAATCGAGTCATGGTCCCATCCCAAGAGGGTAGCCACCGCCCGATTAACGAATACGATCTTTCCCGCATGGACGATGATGAGCCCCACTGGTGAAGCATCCACTAGCTGCTGATAGATATCGGGGGGGCTTAGTTCCTCACGCATTTTCCTCTGTTAGTCAGTGGTGTCCTTTTCTTCCGTGTGGCTGCGACGGAGGAAAGTGGGCACATCGAGGTTTTTATCGAGGTGGATTCGCTCCCGCTTCGCAGGATTCCGTTTTGCTACCTCTTGCGGCACCTGGAAATCAGCAGCGATGACCGTGATTTTGATCAATTCGGCAATATTTGGGTCGACCACCGCTCCGAACACAAGGTCACACTCGGTTGCCGCGACGCGGCGGATCAGATCAGCGGCAGCGGTCACCTCGCCCAGGGTGAGGTCGGGCCCACCGGTGACGTTCATGATCATCTTGCGTGCTCCGAGGATTGATCCCCCTTCCAGAAGCGGGTTTGAGCTTGCCATCTTGGCCGCGGCAAGGGCGCGTCCCTCACCGCTCGCCTCGCCCATTCCCATCATCGCTTCCCCTGCCCCGGCAAGGACGTTTTTAATATCGGCAAAATCGAGGTTGACTAATCCACGCACCGTGATGAGGTCAGATATTCCCCGCACCCCTTGATGAAGAATCCCATCGGCCAACTCGAATGCCTTGGTCATCGTCACCCCCTTCACTCCCGTTTGCAAGAGGCGATCGTTGGAGATGGCGATCAGTACATCCACTCCCGTGCGCAGCCGCTTAATCCCCTCCTTGGCCCGCGCCTGGCGCACCGTGCCCTCGAACGAGAACGGCCGTGTCACCACCCCAATCGTGAGTGCCCCGCCCTCTCTGGCGATCTCGGCGATCACTGGAGCGGCACCGGTTCCTGTTCCCCCTCCGAGTCCAGCGGTGATGAATACAAGATCCATCCCCTTGAGCAGCGCGGCGATCTCCCATCGTGATTCCTCCGCTGCTCTACGCCCCTTCTCCTCATCACCGCCTGTCCCCCGCCCGCCGGTGATGTCCATCCCCAGCTGTAGGGTTTCGTCGGCACGGGATATCCCGAGGACCTGCTTGTCGGTATCCACGGCGATCAACCGCACTCCGTGCAGCTTCTCCGCGCGCATCCGGTCGACCGCGTTTACGCCACCGTCCCCGATCCCGAGCACGGCGATGCGCGCGCTCGCTCCCGGCTTTGCTGCCTGCGGCACCTGCGCTTCAGCAAGCAGCGGTAATTCACCGATTATCACCTGCCGCAGCCCGATCACCTGTGCCACTGCGTGTTCAAGCTTCACCTGTTTGCGCCGGCAGTATTCCCTCTTGAACTCAGAGTCAACCGCAATTGTGATGCGGTCAGAACCGATGCTCACCGCTTCGGGATCCTTGGGCAGACAAGCGCGCAAAATACGGTCATCGATCGCGTCCAGGACCGCCTTCCACCGCTCATGCTGCTCTTTACCCCGTGGGCGCCTGTCCATGCATTTTCACCATCCTTGCTGTACGCAAGTTCTATTCTCTACGGAGATCATGGAAAAGTCAACACTCATCCCATCCCGTGCTGTGTATCGTTAAACCACGCGCTGAGCCGGGCCATGAGATCGTCCTGGGAGCTCACTGCCTGTGCCCCCACGGGAAGGGAAGCAAGGAACATCTTCCCGTATCCCTTTTCTACCACGCGGCGGTCGGTGATGATCACCGCCCCCCGGTCGGCCCGGGTACGGATCAGCCGCCCCACGCCCTGGCGAAACTTGAGGATCGCCTGGGGAATAGCGAGCTCGCGAAATGGGTCCCGCCCTGCACGCGTCAAGTGTGCGCTCAAGGACGCGTTGATCGGGTCGGTGGGAACAGAGAAGGGTAGGCGGGTGATGACGAGTATCTCCAGATCCTTTCCCGGCAGATCGATCCCCTCCCAGAATGAATCTGTCCCCAGCAGGATCGCGCCCCCGTTGCTTTTCTTAAACTGTTCGATGATTTTTCCACGCGGCCCATCGATCCCTTGGGCGGTGACCTTCCCTGTAAGCCGAGTGTGCACTGCGTTTAACAATCGATAGGAGGTGAACAGGATGAGCGCCTTGCGGCGAATGCGGGCGGAGATCGCGTCGATCAGGGCCGCGAGGGCCGCAGCGTACGCCGTGGGTTCCCCGTTCACCGATGGGAGGAACGTGGGCAGATACACACGCATCTTGTCATGATAGGAAAACGGATTCTTCACGATCGCACGGCGTTTTTCCCCGGGAGCAGCGTCAAGCCCGAGTGTGCGCTCCACGTAGTCGAACCCGCCACCGACGGACAGGGTGGCGGAAGTGAGGACGAGCCCGCGTAGGTGCGGATAGAGCGCGGTCGAGATAAGCTTGTCCACTGCCAAAGGTGAGGAGTGAAGCCGCAGTTCGCCTTCGCGGCGCTCGTACCAGTGCACGTCATCAGCGGATGGCGGGGAAAAGAGGGTGTGGTATAGATCGATGATTTCCTCCGCTTCGGCGCACAGGTGCTCCCCTTCCTGCCGTACAGCATCCGGTTCCAGGGCCTCATCCACCGCCCCGATCGCCATGGTTAATTGTCGGATAAGCTGGGCGATTCGTTCCCCTTCCGCCCCGAATTCAGTAGCGAATGGCATGGAGGCGCGCAATTCATCGGGAAGGGCGCTCTCAAGGCGGGAGAACAGGCGACCGTTCGCAGCGCGCACTTCCCCGACGAGCTCGCGTATCCGCGCGATTTTGGGATCATCCGGTGGAAACGGTAAGCGTAATACCCAACCCCCGTCCCCCCGGCCGCGACGGTGGTAAACATCCCGCAGAAGTCCATCCAACGTGGATGGGGACAGGCTCGCAGTGAATGCATTCCGCGCCGCTCCTTCCAGGGCGTGCGCCTCGTCGACGATCAGATAATCATAATCACCGATGATCGAGCGGTCGGCGGCAAGATCCCCGAACAACAAAGAATGGTTGACGACTATAATGTTCGCCTCCCGCGCGTGGCGACGCGCATTGACGGAGAAGCAATCATTGTAAAATGGGCAGAATTTGCCGAGACAGCGGTGCGGATTATCCGCGAGGCGGGGCCACAGCTGGCGACCCCGGGAATCACTAAGGAACGCGCGGTTCTCCTCGATATCCCCGGTTGTCGTGCGGAACAGCCACCCAGCGAGGGAAGCGAGCACCGGGAGGAGATCGCGGTCCAGTCCACCGGAGAGCTCGGGAAATAGCGTTTGCCACTGGCGCAGGCACACATAATTCTCCCGCCCCTTGAGGAGCGCGACCTTCACCTGGGGAGCGATGCGGGAAGTGAGAAACGGGACGTCCTTAAAATAGAGCTGCTCCTGCAACTGCTTTGTTCGGGTGGAGATAACGACACGCGCCTTGGGATGATCGCGCAGGTAGATCAACGTAGGAACGAGGTAGGCAAATGTCTTACCTGTGCCCGGACCCGCCTCCACGATAAGCGTTCCCCCTGCGGCGAACGTGCGTGCGACAAGTTGTGCCATCTCCAGTTGACCGGGACGATCCTCAAACGCGGCGAGCGCTCGCCCGATCGCGCCATTGCCCCTAAATGCCTCATCCACTGTGATCGCGGTCGCGGGAGGGGGCGGCGGAGAAGCGGCGGGCGGCGGGGCCGCGTGAGCATGCGGGGCGAGGTGGCGGAGGAGCTCGCCGGTCGGGCCGGGGAGAAGACGGCCAAGCAGCGAGAGAAGATCTGGGGAAAGGGATATCGCTTCGTTAAGCAATGCCGCGAGCAGCCCGGCAATCCGTTCCCCGGGCACGGCGGGTAAGGAAAAGTGTGTGCACAAACCATCCACGCTGTGATCGGACAGAGTGGGAAGGAGGGCGCGCGCGAGGGCACGCAGTTCGATCGTTTCCCCATCGGGATCCGTATAACCCACCCGTGGATAGTCGTCGCGCATCATCGCGGCATCTTGCACATGCCCATCCACAACAAGGAACTCTTTCCCGGCATCGATTGCCAGGAACCGGCGCAAACCCAAGGAATTCCACAGTTCGTTCATCCGTGATTCACAGAAGGTGGCGCAGCAGGTCGATGCGCCGCACCACCCCGACCAGCCTTCCCTCCTTATCCACAACCGGGAGGCTCTTCAGGTTCTTGCGGATGATGATGTCCGCGGCCTGAAGGTCGTCGTCCGTGTCAGGGATTGCGATTACATCCGTTTTCATGTAGTGCTCGATCGGATCATCCGCGATCTTTGTGAGCTTGGTCGACAATTGATTGAGGTCGGGGATGAACGACGTGCTGTGCAGCATCTCAAAGTAGCCGGGAAGCGCTGCCTTGATCAGGTCCTTCTCGGAGATCACCCCGATCAGCTTGCCCCCCTCATCGACGATCGGCATATTCGGCATATCAGCGCTGTTTAAGATAAAAATCAGCTCCCGCACCGAGGTGTCCTTCTCCACTGCGGTCAGGTCCTTGGTCATGATTTCACTTACCCGCATTTGTTCCTCCTACTGGGGAGAGGGAAACGTGCTCCATCTCGCGTTCGATGCGCGTTATGTCTTTGCACAGCTTCTCTTCGTTCTCCGCGTTGGCGATCCCGGCAGCCATCCCGAACCGGAGTGCCTCGGGGAGCGGTGCCCCGGTGTACAACTTGTAGATCACTCCAGCAACGAGCGCGTCGTCGGCACCGACACGGTTCTTGAACTGTGTGGCCTTAACGCGTGCTTCAATGTCCCAGATGCCTTCCGGGCTGATCACAATGTCACCCACCACCTCGTGGGAGACGATGATCATTCCCACCCCGTGGGCCACGATCTTCTTCCCGGCGGCGATGATCTTCTCCCGCGTGGTCAGGGGTGCCTCCGCCATCGCCAGATGCTCGCGCGTGTCCGGCTTGACAAGATACGGAGCCGCGGCCAACACCCGCGTCAGCGCATGCCCACCGGTCATCACTGCCACCCGCGCTCCGGCATCGCGCGCCTGTTCCGCGAGAATGCGGTAGATATCCGGATCCACTCCGGGCGGGAGGCTGCCGGCAAGCACGACCCACTTTGCCTGCGGAACGATGCGCTTGTACCGGCGCAGGAACCGGGCTATCTCATGCGTGGACACCGCCTGTCCCTCTTCATCGACCATGATCGGGATGAACTCCCGCCCGTGCTCGAGTACGGTGACGTTGGTGCGCGTCTCGCCACTTGTCCACACGAAATTTGTCGTCACCCCTTCATCGCGCAGGTCGCGCACCACCACATGCCCCGTGTGGCCGCCGATGAACCCCATCGCTACATTTTCGATCCCAAACCGCGCTAGGAGGATGGAGATGTTCACCCCTTTCCCTCCCGCCGAAGTGGAGCTCCGCGTGGCGCGGGTGAGAAACTCTTCCTGCGCCGTCTTTCCAATCCGCAGCCGATCCACCCAGTAGATCTTGTCGATCGCTGGGTTGAGCGTGACAGTGACGATCATTCTACCCCCTTACTTTTGCCGTGACATCGACCGTACCAGCGAGCCCGGATGCCGATGCCCTCGTGATGTGCACGGGTACGAACTCACCGATGCTGAGCCCGTCCCCGTGCAGGGTCACGGTGCGGTGGTCGTCCGTGCGCCCGTAGTAGTCGCCGCCGCGGTTGTGCCCCTCCACAAGTACGTCCACGGTGTGCCCGATAAATCGTTGGTTGAGTGTAAGCGCGATCCCGCGTGCCGCGGCGAGCACCGCGTGCAACCGCGCGTTCTTCTCCGCAGTGGGAACATCGTCCGGCAGCCGCGCGCTGCGTGTTCCTGGACGCGGCGAATACTTGGCCACGAAGATCGTGCCGAACTGCGCTTTTTCGATCAGATCCAAGGTGGCGCGGAAAT
>CAZTJW010000006.1:0-14843 GCA_964613775.1 uncultured Thermotogae bacterium | reverse complement strand
TCGAGGAACAACATACCTCGAGGCGCGTACACGCCGCTCCCAGATTGAGTTAGGGATGGCCGCGGGTTTCACGCTTGCCGGCGTCCCAGACGGGGAGTACCTCCCGTTGGACGGGCCTTGCCCCGGAACTCAATTTAATGTCCATCTTTCCCCGGGGAAAACTGCCATACTCACCAAATTTGTCACCTTCTACACCTCCATGGACGCGAAAGATCCCGTATCCCGGGCATTGGAGAAGCTACAGAAATCAAGGGAAAGGGGGTACGCGCAAGTCCTTGAGGATCATCGGGAGGCGTGGTCCACGCTGTGGGAGGATTGCGATGTAAGAATTGCGGGGGATAGTGATGGGGAACGGGCAGTGCGGTTCAACCTCTACCATCTTCTTATCGCTGCGCCGCGCACTGAGAGAACGAGCATCCCGGCCAAGGCCCTGTCCGGCTTCGGCTACCGCGGCCATGTCTTTTGGGACACCGACGTATTCATCCTGCCTTTCTTCACATTCACCCAGCCAGAGATAGCCCGCCGCCTCCTCATGTACCGGTACCGCACGCTTCCGGCAGCGCGGGAGAAAGCACGCCAGGCTGGATATAAGGGAGCGATGTATGCGTGGGAGAGTGCAGGGGATGGTCACGAGGTCACCCCACGCTTTGTGCCGAATGAAGAAGGCTCTACAGTCCCGATCTTTACCGGGGATCTCGAGCACCACATCAGCGCTGATATCGCCCATGCCGTGTGGCAGTATTGGAACGCGACTGGCGACGATGAATTCATGCGCGACTTCGGGGCCGAGATCATCCTGAGCACGGCTAGGTTCTGGGCGAGCCGAGTAGAGTTCAACCCATCTAAAAACCGTTACGAAATCCGCGATGTCATTGGCCCTGACGAATATCACGAACGCGTGGACAATAATGCGTTCACAAACTGGATGGCCCGCTTTAACCTCAAAGCGGGGAAAAAGGTATGGAGTTGGCTCGTGCAACGCTCACCGAGCCAAGCAAATATCCTTCGAGCTACCCTCAACCTCACTGACGATGAGATCCAAGAATGGGAAGAGATTGGGGATCATATCGAGCTCCTCTATGACCAAGGAAGTGGTCTCATCGAACAGTTTACAGGGTACTTCTCGCTTGAGAAGGTGGACCTTGCTCCCGTGGAGCTACGAACTACATCTGTCTATGACCTTTTTGGTGCTAAACGAATAAGAACGACTCAAATCATTAAGCAGCCGGATGTCCTCATGGGCCTGTTTCTCCTTTCCGAAAGCGTTGACGAGCGGGTCCTAAAAGCGAACTGGCAGCAATATGAACCGTGCACGGATCATCAGTACGGGTCGTCACTTGGGCCGGCGATTCACGCCGTCTTGGGGTGCAGGGTAAACGACCAAGAGCGGGCCTACCGACACTTCCAGCGTGCGGCCCGGGTGGATCTTGAGGATCTGCGTGGGAATACCGTGGACGGGATACACGCCGCATCGGCGGGGGGAGTGTGGCAAGCGGTGGTCTTCGGCTTTGCGGGTCTGCGGTTTACTGAGGACGGGCCCATCGCCTGGCCACAGCTTCCACACCACTGGAAGCGACTGAGGTTCTCCCTCTATTATCGTGGGCAGAAGTTTCTCTTCGACCTCACTCCCAAGATGCATGGTCCCTCACGGCCAACTATACATCGGAAAGTCGCTTAATATAGAAGTTTGATGATATTACTTGATCGCCATATAAATGTGGGTAAGATTTTCCCATTAGTCTGCAAAGGGAGGATTGTGTGGAACAGAAGATTTTGCACTATGAAAAGATTGTTGGCACTGAAGTAATAAAAGAACTAGAAGAAGCTGCTCAAGGCATTAAAGGGCTTTCCCTTCTACATATCAACTCTACTGCAGTGGGTGGAGGGGTAGCGGAGATGCTGCGGACACTGATCCCGTTGTTTAATGATCTTGGAGTCAATGCCCGTTGGGAGGTTATCGAGGGAAACCCCCTCTTTTTTCAGATAACGAAGAGCATCCATAATGCCCTCCAGGGTGAGAAAGTAGAACTGAACGAAGAGATGCAGAGGGAATACGAGCGGGTCAACAGGGGAAATGCAAAGCGGCTTGATTTCGCCGCTGACGTGATAGTAGACCACGATCCTCAACCCCTGCCCCTGATCTCCTATTGCAAGAAGGAAGTGCCGTGGGTGTGGCGCTGCCACATCGATCTCTCCGCCCCAAACGAGGAGGCGTGGAAGCGACTTAAACCATACGTCCTCCGCTACGATGCGGTCGTCGTGTCATCGGAATCATTCAAGAAAGCTGATCTTCCAGTTAAGACGTACGTCATCCCCCCGGCGATCGATCCCTTCTCCCCGATCAATCGCCCCCTCACACCGGATGAGGTGAGCTCTAAGCTCACTGAATACGGGATCCCGCAGGATAAGCCGCTCATCGTCCAAGTCTCCCGGTTCGACAAGTGGAAGGACCCGGTGGGGGTGTTGGAGGTCTTCTCCCGCGTGAAGAAGGAGGCGGATGCGCGGCTGGTGATGCTCGGGAACATGGCAAGCGACGATCCGGAGGGTCCGACGATCTACAGCGAAGTGATGAAGAAGGCAAACGGGATGGCGGATGTCCATCTTATCACCAAGACCGATCCTTTGCTTGTGAACGCGCTGCAACGTGCGGCGACAGTAGTCCTCCAGATCTCATTAAAGGAGGGGTTCGGCCTCACTGTCTCGGAGGCATTGTGGAAAGGAACACCGGTCGTAGCAAGCCAAGTCGGCGGGATACCCCTTCAGATCGAGGATGGGAAGATGGGATTCCTCACGGCACCACGCGACTACCAGTCGATGAGTGCGCGGGTATTGGATATACTGAACGACCCTGATTTCCGAGCCAGGTTGGGAGCCACAGGGCGGGAACACGTGCGTAAGAAGTTCCTCATGCCGCGGCTAATTCACGACTGGCTCAACCTCATTAGGGAGATCGTGTCCTGATACTAAACTACAAGTAAGGAGAAAAAAGCATGCCAGAACTTAGACGTGGGCCGATTACCGACCGCTGGGTGATTATTGCTCCGGAGCGGGCGAAACGCCCGTCCGATTACCGAAGCAAGGAAAGGAACAAAACCGGCCGTTCGCTGGATAACTGCCCGTTCTGTCCTGGGAACGAGGAGATGACCCCACCAGAAATCTATCGTGTGGCCGGGGACGACGGGAGTTGGCGGGTACGGGTAGTACCCAATAAGTACCCTGCGATGCAGGACTATTCAGAGCTTGGGCGCACCGCGGTGGACGGGATCTATGATCGGATGAACGGAGTGGGGACACATGAGGTGGTGATCGACTCCCCGGATCACGAAAAGGAGATCCCCGATCTCCCAATAGAACAGGTCAAAATGATAGTCGATACCTATGTCCTGCGGCTGCAGGAGCTCATGAAGAACGACTGGTATCGTTATGTCCTGCTATTCAAAAACCATGGACGCCGTGCCGGCGCCTCCCTCACTCATCCCCATTCCCAGATTATCGCCACGCCGATCATTCCCCGCCGTGTGCGTGATCGGTTACAGACAGCACGAAAGTACTACGAACAAAAGGAAAGATGTCTCTTCTGCGACGTGATGCTCATGGAACTCAAGTCCGGAAAACGGATTATCGAGGCAACGGACGATTTTGTCGCTTTCACTCCGTATGACTCGCGATTTCCGTTTGAGATTGTCATCTACCCGCGCAAGCACGCGCATGAATTCACCCAAGTTTGTGAGGAACAACGGTGGGCATTCGCTCGCATCCTCAAGCGGACCTTGTTTCGGTTGAAGAAGCTGTTGGGGGATCCGCCGTACAACATGGTGCTCCACAACTCGCCCAATCCCATTCCGCGGCCAGGGAAACCAGGTTACTGGGCAACTTTACAGTACGACTACCACTGGCGAGTGGCGATCATCCCCAGGCTTACAACGGTAGCCGGGTTCGAGTGGGGAACCGGGCTGTACATCAACCCGATGCCTCCGGAGGACGCGGCCCGCTACCTGCGTGAAGTGGAGGTGCCAGAGGAATAAACGCTTGATCCAATCGGCGCAGGGCGCGTAGTTCCTCTGCGTTTCCCAGTTTGGCGCGGCGAATTGCCCGTGAGATGATGTCGATCGACCGATCGTAGGTGGCGCGGTCGACCGGATACGGGGTCCCGTCCTTTCCTCCGTGGGCAAAGCTGAACCGGGCTGGGTCAGTGAAGCTTGGCGGTTTACCGTACACAAGTTCGGCGATCAAGGATAGAGCACGTAGTGTCTTCGCCCCCACTCCCGGAGTGGTGAGAAGCGCCTCAAACCCGCGCGGCTGGGCGGCATAGGTCTTGAGGAAAATGCGGGAAAGCCTCTTTGGATCAATATCGGAGAGCATCACCGCGTGCCTTTTCGGTAACGTAATGTGTTTTAAGTGAGAAAGCTCGCTTATTACCCGGGCCGGCGTTTCGCATGCGACCTGCGCGCTCGCCTGCCGCGTACTGGCGCTCTCCCTTGCCACAAGGTTCAAACTCGGGGCGCGAGAATCACAACAGATCGCGGCGTGGGGTTCGCAAACAAAGTCCGATACATTCTTGGAAATCCAGTGATAGCGGCGGGCCATTTTATTTACCGCGTTCATCCCCTGTTGCACCACCGCCCAGTTTCCATCTTTATCGAAGAAGAAGGTGTGGTGGTAGATCTGGTAACCGTCCTGAACCGCGGCGGAATCGACCTTCGCTGCGGTGCGGCTCGCGTAGATCAATGGGTCAGCTTCGATCCCTGTCCGTTCTCCCCATGCCGCGATCTCCATCGGTGTCTTGCGCGATGTCGCCCCTTTTCCCCCGGCAACAAACAGGCCGAGGCCTTCCTCGTTTCCCCTAATCCCCTCCTTGATCGCCCCGCAGGTTGTCGTGGTGAGGCCGCTTGAGTGCCAGTCGAATCCAAGCACGCAGCCCAAGGCCTGAAACCAGAACGGATCGGAGATGCGCTCCAAAAATCCGCTTGGCCCGTATTCCAGTACGACCACCTCGGCAATTTTTCCGGCGAGGGCGCGCATGCGGGTAAACAACCAGCGCGGGGCGCTTCCATAGTGGAGTGGGAGATCAGCTGTACCTATCCTCATAACCTCACTATACTACTTCCCCGACACGAGACAAACGATCTAGCTCGATTGTGTGGGAGTACGTGTCCGCAGCCCGACGAGGATAAAACCGATCGCGGCGATCCCGCTCATCGTTAAGAACATCCCTCTAAACCCGAGCACTGGGGTTATCGCTCCGGCCACGAGCGGTCCCAGTACCCCGCCCAGCCCACGGCTAGAATCGAACAGGCCAAGCATTGCCCCCTGGCTCTCTACCGGAATCCGATCGCCGATGTACGCGGCTGATCCCGTGTACAACGAACTGAATGCGATCCCGAGCGTCATGTAGCCAAGTGCCATCACCCATGCGCTCTTCGCCATTGCGAACACAAGTGGGACAAGTGCGGAGAGGCCGAATCCAAGACAAAACACGGCCCGCCTTCCTATCCGATCAGCGAGACGACCAAAGAGCAGCATCCCCAGAATGGAGGTGGTCGGACCTACTGCGTTCACCGTTCCCATCGTACCAGCGGGGATCCCCAACGTAGCCATGTATACGTAGATCAACGACGCGCTGCCTGTTGTTCCCATCTGGCGCAGAATACCGCCGATGTACAGGCCACTGAGCCCGGTGCGTTTAATTAGCTTCCTCCGCTGTACACGGGTACGAACTGGTGTCACTGCGCCGGGAATCGACGGGACCAGCAACATAGCCACGATCGGCAGCCCAGCCAGGGCGATGAATCCGTACCTGAACCCGACTATGGCGAGCAAGAACCCCGCGGTGATCGAGCCTAATGCGGAGCCGAGCGATTGCGAGGAAGTAAGATAGGACATATTCCGTCCTCGGTTTGCCATTGTGCTGTGTGCGGAGATGATCGCCAGCGTGATCGGGGAGATGCCGGTCACCATGAGGACACGCAGGAACGCGGCCGCGAGAACCCCAAAAGCGGGAAGGAGTAGGCCAAGGGCGCCGGTTGCACCGGCACTCGCAGTGAGGATCACCCCGAGGAGCAGCCGCTTGGAATAGCGGTCGGACAGCGCTCCCCAACTCCCGCTTCCGATGAGCATTCCCAACCAGATGAAACTCGTGAGCAGGCTTATCGCGAGTGGCGAGGAGCTGATCCCCTTTAGGTAAAGTTGGGCGAGCATCATGCTCCCTCCGGCTGCGGAGGATAGGCTGGCAATCCCTAATAAAGGAAGGATCCATCCCCGCCTGTATTTCACCCTCACCCGCGTCGTGGGAGGTTGTAGCCCGCTTGCCTTCTCATTGGATCCCATGATTGCAAATGGAAGAGTGTAACTACCACATGTAGATTTCTCCAACATTGGCAGTTGGACAGAAGCTACTAGGCCAAAATAGACACAAGCACCACACCAGTGCAGGCGATAGCCGCACCGACAAATGCCCGCGGAGAGGGACGCTCATGTAAAATAACGACGCTCAAACCGAAAGCAAAGAGCGTCATCGTCCCACCCCGAATTGGAGTGAGCAGGCTCGCCTCAGCGAGCTTGAGCCCGGAAAGCCACAGGATCCACCCGAGGAAGTAGCCGGTAAATGCAGTCAGAAGAGCATTCAGTATCCCTGCGGTACTATAATAGTGAGCGCGGCGGCGGTAGCTTGTCGCGTTTAAGATCCACCAAAAGAAGGCAGCGCTCCCGACAAGCACTGACTGGAACGCGGCCGGGCTCATCCCATGTATGAGACAATACTTGGCTGGTCCGGTCTCCGCCACTCCCCAGAAAAGAGCAGCTCCCAATGCGCTCAATCCCCCGGCGAGCGAGTGCTCCTTGCGGTTAGAAGGAGCGATCAGAAAATACGCGCCGATCACGACCAACAGAGCGGCGATAAACGCGACTGGCCGTGCCGGCTCCTTCAGGAATATGACCGCCGTCACCACCCCCCAGAAGGGAGCAGTGTTCGACAGGGTTGCCGCCTCATGTGCATCCGTCCGTTTGATCGCAAACATGTAGAGGAGCGTCCCCAAGAAGGAATCAATAAACCCGGCAAAGGCAGCCATCCCCACCAGTGAGAGGTCAGGAAAGCGTAGGGTCCCCGTAATCAATCCGTAGGGAATGATGAATAAAAGCCCGAAACTTGCGCGAAGCGTTGCATATGAAATGAGGTCCATCCGCGCCAGGCCGAGCTTGGTTAACGTCTGGCTTGTCCCCCAAGAAAGCGCCGCCCCAAGCACGAGAAGGACCGCTAGGCTACTCATAAAGCTTCCCGCTTTTCATCACGGCTTACGACTCTATCCATGAAAGTGCTCAGTAACAAGGGCCTAGTACGGCATTGCAATGATAGTTGCTGAATGGGGATAAGCTTGCTATCCTCACACCCGGACAAACGATAAAAGGAAATTGAACGATAGATGACGGATAAGGTATCAGCCCAGCACAAGCGGGTAGCTCAGGAAGTGGAGCAAATGCTCCGTGTTGTTACCCAGGGCATGATGTCACAGGCGATCCGTGACAGTCACCTTAAGTTGTGGCGTGCGTTTGCGGATAAATGGGATCTCAGCCGGACGCGTAAGCCGGAAACGTGGGCGGCAGGGGTGCTGTACACATTTTCCCGCATGGTGTTTGGAGAGCTGTCCCAGACGGACGTGGCCGAGTTACTCGGCGTTGCCCCGGCCACCGTCGGGCAAAAGTTCTTCACGATGGCACAGGCCCTCGATCTGCGCACATTGGACGCGCGGTTCGTCCCCGCCGATCTGCGCGCGGAGGTCCAACGTGAAAAATCTTCGTTGCCCAACGGGATTCCCCTCACAGAATTTTCATTGGGGATGACGAACACCCCTCCGGTAAACCCCGGTGCTCGTCCCGATGTGCCGGTCTCTCCCCAGGACCTCGTGTACGAGGGCTGGGAAGCGCTTGATAAATCAGCCGGACCGGCCGATAAGAAGGCGGCCGCACGGTTCTTCCATACCGCCCTCCTCCTCGATCCCACCCTCGCCGATGCGCACAATGGTCTTGCCTATCTGGCCGAGATGGACGATGACCTCGTGGAAGCGGAGCGCCGTTACAAAAAGGCGTACAAAGTCGCACGGGAGAACCTCGGGAGTGAGTCGCCGGATGCGTTCGCGTGGTGGAGTGATATCTCCACCCGTCCGTACATGCGCGCCCGTTACGGACTGGGCTGGATCTACTGGCAGGCCGGGCGGTTGCGGAAGGCAATCGCAGAATACGAAACGCTCCTTAAGCTTAACCCAGATGACAACCAGGGCGTGCGCTACATCATCGGCCCGCTGTACCAACTCAACGGGGACCTCCCCGATGCATTGCGCGCCTACGTGCACTACGCACGAAACTACCCTGGCGACGTCAGTGACCCCCATTACCTATTCTCGTGGGGGCTGGCCTTGTTTCAGACAGGGAAACTCCGGGAGGCGCTTACAAAGTGGCGAGCTGGGTTCTTCCAGAACCCGTACATTGCCCCGCTTCTTCTCGGGGCACCGTTGCCCCACCAGGACATCTGGCTGTTCTCCAACCTGAGCTACCCGGACTACGCCCAGGATTACCTCGATCAGTTCCTCGTGTTGTGGCTCCGTACCCCGGAAGCGCTGATCAGCCTACGCGCCCTATGGACCAATCCGGCTATCCAGGCGGACATCAAGCAGTGGCTCAAGCTTGGGGAAGAACTCGGCCGGATCGCAAGGGCAGCGCGCAACCGCGAAAACGAAGAGGCGGAGGCGAGGTGGAGAACATTGGTTGACCAGCAGCACCAAATTGAGACGCGTCCATTGTCCAAAGCGGTGATCGAGCAGGTAATCAGCGATCCCCGAGGAAAACGCACTTAAAGGGGAGAAGTGGAGCTGTGGAGATCGGTGCAGGAAGGTGCCGGAATCTCCCGGAGGAAGGCACAGGAGCTCATCCGGGCCGGCGAGGTGGAGGTCGGTAAAACGGTCATTACCGATCCATTTGCCGAAATGGAGGTGAGCACTGAGCAATCGCTCTACCTACGCGGACAGCCACTTCCCCTTTCTCCCCGCAAGTCGCGCGTGTATCTTTATTACAAGCCCCGCGGAGTCCTATGCTCGCACGATGATCCGCACACCGGCAACACCCTTGGCCGGATCCTGCGCAGCGAGGGGTTTATCGGCTATACGTGGGCAGGCCGGCTCGACCGCGATGCGGAGGGGCTTGTGCTTCTCGCCAACGATGGTGCACTTATCGCCCGGCTGACCCACCCCTCTTACCAGGTTCCGAAGGTGTATTACGTGTGGACCGATCCTCCCGGTTCATCGGCACGCATGCGGGAAATCATCGCACATATGCGCGCGGGGATCGATGACCATAGTGAGACACTGCGCATCACGCATGGCGCAATGACCGGCCGTCCAACCCGCACGGTGATCACATTGACCGAGGGAAGAAAGCACGAGGTAAAGCGGTTGTTCGCCCATTTCGGCCTGAAGGTGGTGCGATTGAAACGGGTGGCGATCGGTCCGGTGCGGCTTTCTCCTGCCGATCAACCAGGACAGATCGCACGCCTCAATCGGGATGCCGTTCGCCATCTATACACCACGGTTGGACTGAATCCGCCAACTGGTCTATAATCCGGCCATGCGCTTGGGGATTGTGCAATTTAACCCGCACGTGGGGGATATCGAGGCTAACGCCCACACGATCGTCTCGTACATCGATCGCGCCCGTACGCAGGGATGCGATCTTGTCGTGTTCCCCGAGCTCGCTCTATCCGGGTATTTTCCGTTTGACCTCATGTGGCGGCGCGGATTCGTCGAGCGGATGGAAGCCGCGCGTGCGGAAATCGCTGATAATTCACACGGGATCAGCGTAATCGTAGGAGGGATCTCTGCCCACGCTACACAAACCCCGGGTAACCTCACCGACCCATCCGCGATGACCGATGGGGCAGGGATGGACCTATTCAACAGCGCCTATCTCTTCACCGACGGTCAAATAATCGGGGAGGAACGCAAGCTCCATCTGCCGTCATTCGACGTGTACGCGGAAAAGCGCTATTTCACCCCTGGGAAAGGGGCACAAGTATTCGAGGTCAATGGGGTGCGACTTGGGATCAACATCTGCGAGGACCTGTGGGTGGAGGAAGGCCCCACCGATGTGCAGGCAAGCCTCGGCGCTGATCTTATCGTAAATGTCTCCGCCTCTCCGTTCTTCGCGGGGAAGGGGGAAATCCGCCACCGGCTCGCGGCACGGCGGGCACGGGATAACCGAGTGACGATCGTGTACGTCAATCGTGTTGGTGGTCAGGACGAGATTATCTACGATGGGGGAAGCTTCATCGTCTCCCCAACGGGGCGGCTTCTATTTCAGGCACCGTACTTCACCGAGGGCCTCTACAGTGTTGAGCTCGAGGGACTTCACCCGATTCCCTCTTCACGCGATGACAAAATCGAACTCATCCATCGAGCGATCGTGCTTGGGATCCGTGACTACGTGAAGAAAAACGGATTCACCCGCGTCCTGATTGGTCTTTCCGGCGGGGTTGATTCAGCGCTCGTCGCCGCGCTGGCGGTGGAGGCACTCGGCAGGGAAGCGGTGACGGCTGTATTTATGCCGAGCGAGATCACCTCCCCTGAGAGCCGCGAGGATGCCATCGAGACCGCGCACCGGTTGGGGATCAAGCTCGTGGAAGTACCGATTACACGGGCAGTCTCGGCAGCGCATGCCGTGCTTCCCCAACCTCCATCTGGGCTGGCCGCGGAGAACCTGCAGGCGCGGATCCGTGGAACGCTCCTTATGACGCTTGCCAACGAACAAAACGCGCTTGTCCTCGCCACGGGGAACAAATCGGAGATCGCTACAGGCTACAACACGTTGTACGGGGACACGGTGGGAGCAATCGCCCCGATCGGGGATCTATTCAAGGAGGACGTCTACCGGCTCGCCGCGCGGTTTGGAGATCAGATCCCGGCACGGGTGAAGGAGAAGCCGCCCACCGCTGAGCTGCGGCCCGGTCAGCGCGACGAGGACGACCTGCCTCCTTACTCCATCCTCGATCCAATCTTGAAGGCATTGATCGAGGAGAACGCGTCCCGAGCTGAGTTGATCGAGCGCGGGTTTCCCGAACGGGTTGTGAGCGACGTTCTCTCTCGCTATTACCGCAGTGAATACAAGCGCAACCAGCTTCCGCTCGTACTCAAGGTATCGCCGAAGGCATTTGGAATCGGAAGGCGGTTTCCGATCACCCACCGCTATCGCGAGTAAAAATGCCCCGGACATACGTCCGGGGCGACTAACGGCTGGCGCTATTCCACTTCAATCGTGACCGGCTTCTCCTTCGCCTTGAGCGATTCCTTGAGCGGGACGGTCACGCGTAGGATCCCGTCCTCAAACCGGGCTTTGATCCCGTTTTTGTCCGCTATGTCTCCCGGAAGCGGGAAGGCATGCTGGAATCGCCCATACCGGCGTCCGATGCGAAAGTAATTCTCCTCCCGCACCTTCTCGTTGCGCTTCGTCTCCCCGGAGACGATCAGTTTGTCGTCTTCAACCTTAATTTCGATATCGCTCTTCTTCATCCCGGGGAGCTCGGTCTCGAATACCAGGTTCTTGTCCTTCTCATAGATATCCGTCCTTCCGAAGCTCGGAGCGATGTCAAAGCCAATCCGGTCAAAGTCGCGGAAGAACTCATCGAGGATCTGAGAGATCCCCGTACCCACTAGAAATGGTTCACGCCACAGATCTGGAAGTTTCCTTGTCATCGTAATTACCTCCCTTAGTACAGATTTATTAGCAGTCTCACTACCTAACTGCTAACTGTAGTATAGCATCAACCACCACCCTTGTCAAGAGGTGCACACGGGGGTAAACTGAGGCCATGATCAAGCGAGCATTAGCAGGTGTGATCACCATCTATCAGCGCGTTGTCTCACCGGCATTTCCTCCTCGGTGCCGGTTTTACCCCACGTGCTCACAGTATTCCAAAGAAGCGATCCTGAAGTACGGGGCAATAAAGGGTGGTTACCTCGCGGTCAGGCGAATCATGCGTTGTCATCCCCTTAATCCCGGCGGGTACGATCCGGTCCCGTAGAGAGAACAAACGCGGTGAGCGCGTGTATATACGTTGCCAAAGCGGCACGAATTTTAAGGAGGTGCATTTATGAAAAGGGCGATCTTGTTCGCGGTCTTGGTCGTTGTGGTGATTGGCGGCGCTGTTTTCGCCCAGTGCGGGTGTAACCAACCGCCGGTCCCACTGGGAAACGGTCCCACGTGTTATACCGCGGTATGGCGCGGAGAAGATGTTCATTTTAAGCTGAATGTCCCTGCAGAGTATTTCTTTACCTCTCCTACCCCACCCACTCCCCTCATCACCGGATGGCGCGTGGAAACGCTTAATGGGACGGTCGTCTTTCAGGACCTGTTCCCGGACGTTCCCAAGGGAGCGTGGTACGAGATGGTGTGGAACGAGCGTGATTCCCATTGCGCCCTCGTCGCGCCGGGCTACTACCGCATCGTAATCTCGACCGACTCAGCCGGGGTGTACTCTACGTTTGTTAGGTTAGTTGCCCCACCGCCGTGCGTCGTCCCATGCGGTGTGTATCCGCGGCTCATCTCACACCCGTGTTCCGCGCCGTGCGGTTCCCCGTATATCAAGGTGTTGCCACAGAAGACGGAACAAGCATCTATTTCCATTACGATCACCATCCCGATAAATTGTGGAAGCTGCCCATAAACCTTAGCCCTTCTCCTCCCTCCGAATTAAATATATAATTAACCGGAGGGATTATGCAGAGGGTTGTGGGAGCGGCAATCATTGTGTGTGTCCTCCTGTTCCCCGTGCTCGGTGCACCCAGGGAGCGGGTGGACCTTTTTATCGCTCGCGGCGTGATCGACCCGGTGATGGCCGGGTTCATCGATCGAGGAATTTCCCAGGCGGAGAGTGACGGCGCCCAGTGCGCAGTTATCGAACTGGATACCCCGGGCGGGCTCGACACAGCGATGCGCGCCATTGTGCAACGATTTATGGCCGCTCATGTGCCGGTCGTAGTGTACGTCGCCCCAGCGGGAGCGCGGGCAGCGTCGGCCGGCGTGTTCATCACGCTCGCTGCAAATATCGCGGCGATGGCACCGGCAACCGACATCGGTGCTGCACACCCAGTCTCAATCACCGGCGGGACCATCTCCGGTACGATGGGAGAGAAGGTAGTAAACGAGGCCGCGTCCTACATTCGTACGATCGCACAAACCCGCGGCCGAAACCCGGACTGGGCGCAAAAGGCGGTACGCGAAAGCGTGTCTCTGACTGCACAGGAAGCGTTGGCACAAGGGGTGATCGATGTCATCGCCCCCACTACCACTGATCTATTGCGTCAACTCGATGGCCGCACGGTCAAAACCGCAACTGGAGCTGTAACCCTGCACACTGCCGGAGCAACGGTACACCAGATCGGGATGAGCTTTCCCGAGCAGTTCATGCACACGCTCATCGATCCGAACATCGCTTATCTTTTGTTCACCTTGGGGATATGGGGGATTATCGCCGAGTTCTTCCATCCGGGGATGTATATTCCCGGGCTGACCGGGGCGATCCTCCTCATCCTCGGGTTCATCGCATTCGGGAGTCTGCCCGTCAATTGGGGTGGAGTGGCGCTGATCGTGCTTGGAGTGATCCTGTTCATCCTCGACATCAAGGTAACCGGGTTCGTCCTGAGCATCCTTGGTGCCATCTCGTTCATCCTTGGATCACTGCTCCTTTTCCGCCCGTTCCACGTCCCTTCGCCCGTCCTCCCCAGGTTTGCGGTCAACCCGTGGGAGATCGTCGGGGTAACCGCAGGGCTCACCGCGTTCTTTGTGTTTGTGGTGGCCAAGGTTATAAAAAGCCAGCACAGCCGGGTCACAAGTGGTGTCTCCCGCTTACCCGGGATGAACGGGGTGGCAGTGACTGCACTCGATCCGACTGGGATCGTCCGCGTAGGGGACGAGGAGTGGTCAGCGCAGGCGCTCGATCCACCGATCGAAAAGGGAGAACCTATAAAAGTGGTAAACGTCGTCGCACTGACGTTAAAGGTCAAAAGACTCATACAATAAGGAGGTAAAATGTCTGTTGGTACTGTAATTCTCATTGCTGTACTCGCTTTTCTGGCGCTGATCATCTTCCCGATGGTGATCAAGATCGTGCCCGAGTACAAGCGGCTTGTTATCTTCCGCCTCGGGCGTGCCCTTCCCAATGATAAAGGACCGGGAATCGTTATTCTCATCCCGATCGTCGACCGGCCGGTTTGGGTCGACCTGCGGGAGAAATTCCTCGAGGTCCCAGCACAGACCTGCATCACCAAGGATAACGCCCCAATCTCCATCGATTTTCTCATCTACTGGAAGGTGGTCAACCCGCGCGACAGCGTGATCCAGGTGGCAAACTTCGCCGGCGCGTCGCAGGGAATCGCCACCACTACCCTGCGCGCCGTCGTCGGGGACATCATTCTCGACGATGTGCTCGCCAAGCGCGACGAGCTCAACCAAGTCCTGCGTGCCAAACTCGATGAGGTCACTGGCCGGTGGGGGGTGAAGGTGACATCGGTGGAGATCCGTGAGATCACCCCGCCGAAGGACGTGCAGGAGGCGATGACCCGCCAGATGTCGGCGGAGCGCACCCGGCGAGCGGTGGTCACCGAAGCGGACGGGAAGCGGGAAGCGGCGATCAAGGTCGCCGAAGGGGAAAAGCAATCCGCCATCCTGCGGGCAGAAGGGGAACGCCAGGCATCGATCCTGCGCGCGGAGGGGTTCTCACTTGCTCTTGAGAAGATCTACAACGTGGCCAAGACGATCGACTCCAAGACCATGTCCCTCCAGTATCTCGACGCGTTGAAAGCACT
>CAZTJW010000005.1:0-14849 GCA_964613775.1 uncultured Thermotogae bacterium | reverse complement strand
GGCCAGAACGCGCATGGAAGAAGACTAGCATCCGGAAAATCGCCCTGCAAGATCTTCGGAGGTGGGTGTGGGTAGTTGGAAGATCAGACCCCGCTTTTTGAGGCGGGCCTTCTTAACGCCAAGCCCCAAAGACTAAGTGGAGATTTGCCGCAGGCGGATCGGCGAGTTGTTTGTCCAGATTGCATAAACTCTGTGACGGAGGACGTCGGGCACCCCAGTGGAGTAGGACCCCACGGGGCAAGCAGGACCCGACGCTACAGATGAACGGTTTTTCGTAGCGTCGCAACCTGCCTGCCTGTGCGTGCCCGCACGCAGACAGGTGTGCGACGAAAGGACAACGTCGGGCATAAAGCCCAACGCTACAAAAGATCCTGTCGCGTTGCCCCCCATGCAACAAGGTTCCCCGGAGCGCACCTTGTGCACGCCGTTACTTCCGATGCGACAAAGTGGTATATCAAATTGCGACATGAGGACTGGCTCCGCTTAGGCGTTTAATGCTCCGCAGCTTGGAATGGGGTTCTTTACTTGGAATCTTGAGGAGCCGCCCGGCAATGGGATCAGTCGAGGGCCATGACGTGATCGGCCCACAGGGATTCGAGGTCGTAGAACTCACGCGCCTCGTGCAAGAAGACGTGGATCACTATTTCTCCGTAGTCGAGGACGACCCACCGCCGCTCGGATAGCCCCTCCCGGTTGATAACCTTAAGCGGGAACTTTTCCATCAGGTTGGAGACAATCGCCTTGACGTGCACAGGGTTCTCCCCGGAGGTGATGAGAAAGTAGCTTGTAGGGATGGAAACTTTCCGCAGATCGATCGTCACCGGATCCTCCCCCTTCTTCTCCGCAATCAGCGAGAGCGCTGTGCGGAGGAGGGAAAGCTCATCCATTTCCCACCTCAAACCCCTTTCCCGCGATCAAAATTAGGTCGGTTCCGGCAGGGACAAGGGCCTTGAGCGCGGAGTAATGGAGCTCAAAGGCGGGCGGTGTCACGATCATCGCCTTCTGCGGCAGGGCAGCGTTCAACAGCTTTGCCTTCTTGTTATCGGTCAGAACGACAATGTAGGTGTGGTCGTATCCGAATGACTCGGCGTTCGCTACCTTGGTGATCGCAAAGTCGCGGGCTTTAAGGTAATCGGCGGTGGTGGTCGCTGTCAACCGCTTTCCGTTTCCGTTAAACACAGCCACCTTAACTTGGCCTGGGGTGAGAATGTCGATTCCCTTGATCATTCGCGCAATCAGGGCCTCCGTCTTCACCACCTTGGGCTCAAGGTAGTCCACCTTATCGATCGTCACTGGGGTTGTGGGCAGGGTCGCCATCGTGATGTGGTGTGAATCGATCCCATGCAGGAACTTTGCTAGGTCGTACAGGTCGATAAGCGAGAGGTCAGTATGGAGGTAGGGATACACATTTTGCACGAGCGAGTGCAGGGTATGCAAATCTTGATTCTGCATTCCCTCGTGGAGCAACGCGGAGATCAGCTTATGCTGGCGGGCGATCCGCCCGATGTCGCCTGCGGGGTCGTTGCGGAACCGGACGTAGTCGAGAGCGGTCTTTCCGTCCATCTTTTGCGTCCCGGGCGTGATATCAATGTGAAGCGGCGGAGTGGCGCGGTTATCGTCGTAGCGCATCGCCTCATCCACCGTGATCGTTACTCCTCCGATCGCGTCGATCAAGTGCTTGAATCCAGTGTAGTTGAGGGTGATGTAGAACGGTACGTTCACCCCGAGGAGGGAGGAGACAACGCGGCGGGCAAGCCCCGGACCCCCAAGGGCATAGGCGGCGTTAAGTTTATGAAACTCGCCATTGAACTTGACCCGCAGGTCACGGGGAAGGGAAAGGAGCGCCACGCGCCTGTCCGGAGCAACGCTCATGAGCATCATCGTGTCGCTGCGCTTGTTCTCGCCGGCGTTGTCCACCCCCAAAAGCAGGATGTTCGTCCGTTTCCCCTGAGCGATCATGCGCCCAATATGCCTCTGTGTGAGAAAGTACCAGCCGAGGACGATACCGATCACCACTACGACGGTGCCCAATGCAACCAAGATCCGCTTACGCATCATATTTCCTCACCAGGAATTCCTTCCTCTCGACGCTAGCATAATGGGGAGAAAATGTCAATCCCAATAGGTTGATACCTCTCCAGGGAATGGTATCCTTGAGCTGTTATGAGGACACCGGATGGGCAGCTCGACGTCTCCGTTCCCCGCCCGCGCATTGGATTTGTCACCTTCGGCTGCCGAGTGAACCAATACGAGACCCAGATGATGCGCCGGGAACTGGCGAAGGACTATGTGCTCACGGGAAATGGTGCGGACCTATTCATCGTGAATGGGTGTACCGTCACCGCGCTCGCTGACCGCAAGGCGCGCCAGGCGATCCATCGCCTGCGCCGGGAATACCCAAACGCAAAGATCGTCCTCATCGGCTGCCTTGCCGAGGCGGTGGGAAAGGGGCTCGCCCGGATCGATGGTGCAGATCTCCTCGCGGGGAACGCGTGGAAGGCGCGGATAGGAGAAGTTGTCTCTCGCGCTCTTTCTGGGGAAAAGGGACTGCTTCCTGACCGGGAACCCCTTCCGCTTGCCGATGAATGGACCGCCGGCCATCCCGGCCGGGTGCGGGCATTCCTCAAGGTCCAGGATGGATGCGATCTTGCCTGTACGTTCTGTCGCACGACGCAGGTACGGGGTCCCGCGCGCAGCAAGCCGATCGGTGCCGCGGTCGCGGAAGCGATGAACCTCGTGGAAGCTGGATACCCTGAGCTCGTGCTCACCGGGATCAACCTTGCCCAGTACAAGGCACCAGATGGGGACCTTCCCCAGTTAGTGCGAAAGCTTCTAAAGATCAAAAAATTACGCCGGTTACGCCTTGCCTCCATAAATCCCTACGGGATCACAGAGGAGCTAGTAGAGGCGTTTGCCGAAGATTCCAGAGCCTGTCCGCACTTTCACATTCCGCTTCAAAGCGGAGATGACCGGATCCTCACGCTCATGGGGCGCGGCTACACTTCATCATTCTACCGCTCACGCATCGCCCTCATCCGGCGGCTCATCCCGGACGCCACATTTGGAGCGGACGTAATCGTCGGATTTCCCGGCGAAGATGAACGGGCATTCAACCGCACCTGCGCGCTGATCGAGGAGGTGGGGTTTGCAAATCTCCACATCTTCAGGTACTCTCCGCGGGTAGGGACTGTCGCGGCAAACTTCCCCGAGCAGGTCCCAGAAAAAGTGAAACGTGCCCGTGCGGAAAGGGTTGTGGAAGTTTATCAACGGGTACAAGGGCAAATTTTTGAGAAGTTTGTGGGGAAGGAGGAGAAAGTCCTGATTGAAGAGAAGAAAAATGGTACCTGGCGTGGCTACACGCGCGGGTATATCGATACATTTGTAAACGGGGATTTGCAGGCGGGCGAAGAGGTGAGGGTAAGGATCGCTGCTTACCTCCCCGGGCATTTACAAGGGGTGAACGAAGATAGAAGAAACAAGCGTTGAGATCACCCTACGCGACAATGCTGAATCAACGGCGCTTCTCGGACAGTTCAACTGCAATCTAAAGGAGATCGAAAAAGCGTTCCCTGCCCGCATCATCGCCCGTGGGGAGACAATTCACATCGAAGGGGCACCTGAGGAGGTAGAGCAGGTCAGAACCCTGTTCGAAAAGCTTCTCGATGTGATCGAATCGCATCACATTCCCAGCCTCGCCGAAGTGCGTTACCTGATTACGCAGGTGAAAGGGCACAATGGCCTGGACGGGGTGCTCTCCGATGTGGTGCGCGTGACGCACTGGGGGGAGGCGATCCGGGCCAAAACGATTGGCCAGCATCGCTATGTGGAGGCGATCCGGAATAACGACATCGTATTTGCCATCGGTCCGGCAGGGACAGGGAAGACCTACCTCGCGGTGGCAATGGCGATCGATTATCTGAAGAGGGAGCGGGTGAAACGGATCATCCTTACCCGCCCAGCGGTGGAGGCAGGGGAGGAGCTCGGGTTCCTCCCCGGGGATATCCAGGAAAAGGTGAGCCCATACTTGCGCCCGCTGTACGATGCGATCTTCGACATGATCCCGGCGAAGGAATTCGAGAGGTTAACCGAGCATGGCCGCATCGAGATGGCCCCGCTTGCGTTCATGCGCGGCCGGACACTCAACAATAGCTTTGTCATCCTCGACGAGGCGCAGAACACGACCTCGATCCAGATGAAGATGTTCCTGACGCGGCTCGGGTTTAACTCCAAGGCAGTGATCACCGGCGACATCACTCAGGTCGATCTCGAAGGGCTCTCCGGGCTGATGGCGGTGCAGAAAATTCTAACGGGGATTGATGGGATCTCGTTCGTCTATCTCGATAAATCGGATGTCGTTCGTCACCCGCTTGTCGCCCGGATCATCGAGGCGTACGAAAAGAGCGAACAGAAGATGCGCAAACAGGCGGAGACCTAACCTTTACCTCCTTCCAATAACAGGCTACAATCGTTTCTAAAATGAGGGCGCGGGGAGCTTTAGCCAAAGGGGGAAGGTAAGTTGACCGTACAGGCAACGCGGATGAAGCGCTTGATCAAAGCGATTTGGGTGATGGGATGGTTCAACTCGTGTGGGTTTACTGAGCTTTTGCCGGTGGTGAGCTCACGCTGGGACATGGAGCGGTTCGGGATGATCGTCACCGGTACCCCACGGCAGGCCGACGCCCTGTTCATCGCCGGTTACCAGACAGTTAAGTCGATCAAACGGGCACAGCGGATCTACGCACAGATGGCCGATCCAAAGGCGGTGATTGCCCTCGGCAACTGCACGATGAGCGGGGGAACGTACTGGGACTCATACAACACGATAAAGCGGCTCTCCGATTATCTTCCGGTAACGATCTACATTCCGGGTTGCCCGCCGCGGCCGGAGGCGATATTCGCGGCGGTGGGGAAGGTCTTCGCACACGTGAAGGGGATGACATGATGGAGCTTGATAAGCTTTCCGCAGCGATGGGTGTGGAGGTGAACGAGGTGCGACAGCGCCGACTCGTTGCCGAAATTGCGCCTGCGGATGTTATCACCGCTGGGCGCACTGCCAATGAACATGGGTTCACGCATTTGTCCGCGATTTCGGCCACTGACTGGCCGGAGGACGGGGTTGTTGTGCTCACCTACCACCTGTGGTCGTACGCCGACAAACAGCTTCTCACCCTGAAGACGAAGATCGGCCGCGATGACCCACACATCGATTCTGTCGTTCCGATCTGGCATGAGAACGCGCAGATTCACGAACGCGAGCTGCACGAGCTGTTTGGGATCGATTTCATCGGCAACCCGGATCTTGCGCCCCTGTTTCTTGAAGATTGGGAAGGCCCTCCCCCATTCCGCAAGGACTTCAACTGGCGGGAGTACGTGCAGGATAAATTCTTCGACAAGGAGAACGTGCGCGAAAGGGGCTATTATGGATGAGTTCAGTAGGGTTCAGGGCGAAGAACTCGGTTACGATTTGTACTTTGGGCCGGCGCACTCTGGATCGGGTAACTTTGGCGTGAAGCTCACCGTGGATGGAGAGCGTGTGATCGCCGCGCGCGCCGATCCCGGGTACCTGCATCGCGGGTTCGAGAAGCTGATGGAATACCGGATTCCGCTGCAGAATGCGATGCTCTCCGACCGGATTTGCGTATTTGAGCCACTCAATTGGAATTTAATTCACGCCGAGGCGGTGGATGAGCTTATGGGGCTTGAGGTCCCACCGCGTGCCCGGTATATCCGCGTGATCCTCGCTGAACTGTCGCGCATTCAATCGCACTTGATCTGGTACGGGGCGTTCTCCATGGGGGTAGGGTTCGACACCGGATTTAAGATTGCCATTGGGTACCGCGACTACATCCTTGATGTATTCGAGTCTATCACCGGCGGACGCGTCTATCCAGTCGGGTATATCTGCCCGGGCGGGGTGCGGCGCGACCTGCCGCAGGGGGCGAGAAAGAAGATCGAGCACGTCCTGGAAAAGGTCGAGGAGATGCTCGCGTTGGAGGAGCTGGAGTCCCCATTCTTCCGCGAGCGGACGGAAGGGGTCGGTGTTCTGCCGTTACCGGATGCGCTGCGGTTGGGGGCAACCGGGCCGGTGCTGCGCGGTTCCGGGATGGCGAGCGACGTGCGGAAAGAGGACCCATACGAGGTCTACGACGAATTCGAGTTTGTGGTCCCAGTGCGTGAGGAAGGGGACGCGTACGCGCGGTTTCAGGTCGGCCTTGCCGAGATCGGGGAATCGGTGAAGATCGTGCGACAGGCGCTGGACAAGTTGCCGGCCGGTGAATACGTCAATCCCAAGTTCAAGCGGCCCACCCTGCGCGTGAAGATCCCGGAGGGTGAGGTCTACGTGCGCAACGAGCTGGCGCGCGGCGAAGGGGCGATCTATATGGTGGGAAACGGGGGACCCACCCCGTACCGGGTCAAGATCCGCGGTCCTGACTTCCTCCACATGATCCCCGTGCTGGAGCACCTGTTTACCGGGGCGAGCGTCGCCGATATCCCGGCGATCTACTGGAGCTTGAACGTCTGTCCGGCGGACATGGATAGGTGATTATGATGAAACTAGATGTTATTCCACGGCTTCTAAAAAACCTTGTGACGAAGCCGATGACCGTCCGCTTTCCGCATGAAGCGATCCCCATTCCGGATGGCTACCGCGGTGAGCATCACTTCGACCCGGATAAGTGCATCTCATGCGGCCTGTGCGCGTCGATCTGCCCGAACAAGGCGATCGAGATGGTGGAAGCACCGGAGGAGCTGCAGGGAAAGTATCCCAAACGCTATCCCCAGGTCGACATCGGTAAGTGCTGCTTCTGCAGGCTGTGTCAGGACATTTGTCCGAAGGGGGCAATCACCCTCACCAAGAACTTTTATCTGGCCACCGTCACTCCGGATGGGGGACTGCGCCCGCCATTTGCCGGGAAGAAAGATTAAAAGGAGATAAGTTGTTAACGAAGCGGCTTGCCGTGTTGATTGCGATATTGATGGTGGCGGTGGTCAGCGGGTTTGCTTATGATCAAAGCCAATTTATGCCATTGAGCGAGATCAGGCCCGGGATGACCGGGATCGGGAAGACAGTCGTCACAAATGATGTGATCAGCACCTTCAACGTTGAGGTTATCGGGGTGATCGACGAGCCGGGGACCGCACACGACTTCATCGTCGTGCAGGTGAGCGGGGAGGCAATCGGTCAGTCGGGCGGGATCGCGATGGGGATGAGCGGAAGCCCGATCTACATTGACGGCAAGCTGATCGGTGCCCTGAGCCGTGCTGCGGAGTGGTCGAAGGCGCTCACCCCGATCGGGCTCGTTACCCCGATCGAGGCGATGCTTCCGGTGCTCGATGAGGTAGAAGGGAGCGTCGCATCTGTGCCTGCCCCGGACGCTGTGCTCACTGGGGTGCGGCTGCAGGAGTGCACCCGTCCGCCTGATCCGGCCATTGTGGCCGCCGCTCCGAACACGATTTTTGCCTACCCGGTGTCGACCCCGCTGTGGGTGAGCGGCATTTCTGGGCGTGCTCTCACTATGCTGATGAACGGGCCGGGACATGAGCCAAATGGGTTGATCGACGCGTTCATCCCCAGCGCGTTCAATTTCGGCGTGCATGGGCTGGCGAAGTACAATCTGCGCCTTGACCCACTCTCAAGTGGGACCTCCGCAAGCGACCAGAGTACGAGCCCACTCGTTCCCGGAGGAGCGATCGGGGTCGCGCTGGCGAGCGGCGACGTGACCATCGGGGCGCTCGGCACCCTCACCTATCGGGACGGAGATGCGCTCATCGGATTCGGACATCCGTTCCTTTCAAACGGCGCGTCCGATTTTCCGCTTACCACCGTCCACATCTACGACACGATCAAGGCGTACGACGCGTCGTTCAAGATCGGGACGCTCGGCGATCCTGTTGGGACGATCCTCGCCGATCGCCCAACCGGGATCGCGGGGAGAATTGGACAATCAGCGCACCTCGTTGATCTGGCGCTTGGGGTGCGCGATACGGATAATTCCGCCACGCGCTCGTTCCAAATTAACCTCGTCGATGAGCCGCGCATCATGTGGTACCTGATCCTGGCAAGCGGCTTAGAATCGATCGATTCCTCTCTCGACCGCATCGGCCAAGGGACGGTCGAGGTCGACTACCAGATCATCGGGGACGGGATGCCAGAGCCGCTTGACCGACACGATCTTTTTCTGAGCACGCAGGATGTCGCGCTCTATCCGCCGTGGCAACTCGCCGATATCGTAAGCTTATTGCAATACAATGATTTCCAAGACCCTAAGATCACGCGCATTGCTGCGTCGATGCAGATCACAAAAAAGCTCAAGGCGATCCACATTAATCACCTCGAGCTCGATAGAGACGTCTACTCTCCTGGAGACACGATCCACTACACGCTGGAGCTCCAGACCTACCAAGGGAAAGCGCAGGCGATCACCGGCGAGCTGAAGGTTCCACGTGACCTTAACCCTGATCTTGTCGATCACATCACCGTGCGTGCCTATGGTGGGCCGCGGCTGCGGGAACGCGGCGAGAAACCGCGCGAGTTCCACAGCCTGGACGAACTGATCAGCGCAATCGAGGATCTGCCGAGCTACGACACCCTCACCGTTGAGCTGTTCGCCCCGGATCCGTACTCTCCATACCTTGATTCCCTGCAGGGGATCACCAAGGTGAGAAAGCAGTTCACTGGCTATTTTCTCTACGATACCCGCGAAGCGCAGGCGTTCCTGGCGAGCGCCCCGAGTGCGGCGGAGTCGACGCAGACCCCGAGCGTGAAACCGGGCAAAGGGAAGTAATGTTCACGGTGTCCACATGCGCCCACATCATCGGTGGACGCATTCTCCAGGAGACTGGAGCGGCGCCGCATCGGGTGATCCACGATTCCCGCCTCGTGTGCCCCGGTGACTTGTTCGTGGCATTGCCTGGTGCGCATACGGATGGGCACATGTTCTTAAACGACGCGTTCTCACGCGGGGCGTGTGGGGCAATCATCTCCGATACTTCTTCCATCCCGAAGAGTGCCCACGACCTGATCGTGGTCGATGATACCCTGGCCGCGCTCACTCGTCTCGCGCGTGCGTGGCGTGATGAGCTACCCGGGGTGATCATCGGGATTACCGGCACCTGTGGCAAGACGACGACAAAGGTGCTCCTCGGCCATCTCCTTTCGGCACAGGGTGAGACGTTTGTTGCCCCACGCTCGTACAACACGAATATCGGTCTTCCGATCGCCATTTTATCGATGCCCAAAACGGCGAAGTTCGGAGTATTCGAGCTCGGAGCAAACGCGCCAGGGGAGATCTACCCCCTCGCTCGCCTCTTAACGCCGGACATCGCGATCATCACGATGGTCGGCCGTGGGCACCTCGCTGGGTTTGGAAGCGTGGAGGGGGTGGCGCGGGAGAAATGGTCGTTGGTGGACGCCCTTCCGGGGGACGGAACCGCGATCATCAATCTCGACTCCCCGCCGCTTTTTGCCCGCGCATGCACCTATCACGGTCGGCTTATCACCGTGGGAGCGGAGCATGGAGATATCCGTGGGAGGATCGTGCGCGTATTTCCCGGGGTTACCGTGGAGACAGATTCCCCGTCACTGCGCCTGGAAACACACGTTCTCGGCCGGCATAACCTGGGAAATCTCCTTCTTGCCGTCGCCTGCGCGCTTCACCTCGGGGTTCCAGAGAAACGAGTCGTGGAGCGAATCCGGACGTTCACCCCGCCACCGCATAGGCTTAACCTCATTTCCGCGCCGTTCGGCTACATCCTCGATGACACATACAACGCAAACCCTGATTCCACCAGTGCTGCGCTCCACACTTTGGCCGAGCTACCGGCACGGCAAAAGGCGTTTGTGTTCGGTGAGATGCGGGAGTTGGGAAAGGACTCAAGCCGTTATCACCGCGAGATCCTAAGCCTTGCCCTCGAGCTTGGGATCTCTCCGATCTATCCGGTGGGGGAAATCCCGGCCCGGATTGCAGAGAGGATCGGTAGCCAGAAAGTCCGCATCATCCCCCGCGATGCGCTTCCCGCACAGATCCGAACCGATTTAGACGGGAAAGAGAACATCCTTCTCATCAAGGGGTCACGCGCGCTCGGGCTGGAGACGCTTATACGCGATGTTGTTAGGTTGGGCAAGGGAGCGATTCGCGGGGGGAGCGCAGACTATGGACGATACAGTAGTTTTTGATTTCTTCTTGGGATGAGAACGGGGGCACGTTCATCTGTAACGTTTCATCATCCTGCTCAAACCGGTAGTTTACTTGAATGCTTGCGTGCGAGGGAGCATCGCTGTGTGTGGCGGTGATCCGCCCGGCGAGCTTGATGATCTCTCGTATCTGTGCGTGCGTTTTCCTCTCCCAGTTGGTGCGAACGAGCGTCATCGGCCCCCGGTAGGTGGGAAGGTAGACGCGCAGGTCCTGGGGGAGAAAGAAGTTCTGCAGCGCGCGTTTCTCCGCCTCATCGGCGGCAAGGACAATCTTAACATCGGGAGGGCGTTTGTAGTAAAGGCGGAAGTCGAGAAGGCGCAAGGCATTCATCGTGAGCTCCTCCTCAGTGAGTAGATTCTCCAACCGTTCTCCAAACCCGGGGAAGGTGAGCTTGCAGCGCTGGGCTGAGTCGAACCAGTCAGCCCCCATAATTAGTCCTAGGGGTTCTTTTAACCGCTTTAGGTAGGCCGCGTCCTGCTCGTGCAGCCCGAGCAGCAGATCACGGTCGACCCACCCCGCCTGCTCTGGGCGCGTTAGCGGAAGAATCCGAGCGGACAAAGGGCGGAGGACGAGTCCAGCAACCCCTAGTGTCTCATCGATCCTTGCCAGGTCCGTTGAGGTAAGCCCGTTTTTATCCACGATCTCCCCGGTGACAATGAAATCAGCGTGAATTCGCTCCATGTACCTGATCGCCCGTGTGAGGATGATAGTTCGGCAGCTTAGACAACTGCGCTTGAGGGAGAACCCTCCCTCAAGCGGGATGTTTGCGATGCGCCGGTACTCCTTTTTGAGCGACTGGGTGCGAAAGCTTACGCCGGGCCACTCCTCCTTTATCAGCTCGCGCAATGGGGCTCTCTCAGTAGAAAACGGTGAGCGAAAGTGAAGGAGAAATACGTCATCCACACCAGGAGCACGGGCTACCAACCGTGTTGCCACGCGGCTGGCTAGGCTTCCGGAGAATAAGGAGAGTGCTCGTACCACCATTCGCCCCTAGCGCCGCGGCTCGATTAGACCGTAGTTTCCGTCACGTCGGTGGTAGATGATGTTTACTTCGTCGGTTTCCGCATTGATAAATACGAGAAATCCCTTATCTATCGCTTCCAGTTGCAGTGCTGCTTCTTCTGGGACCATCGGTTTATGAAAGTAGGTGTCCGTGTGAATGATCTCGCGGTGATCGACGCTCGCAACGACATCCCCAGTAGAAGTGGGAGTTTTTTCCTTTTTCTTCGCGTCCGTAAGTTGATCCTTGTACTTTACAAGCTGCCGCTTCAATCGGTCAATGGCTAGGTCGATAGACGCGTACATATCGGGAGATTCCTCATGTGCCGTGATGACCTTGCGGTTTACCAAGTGCGCGTGCATATCAACGATGTGACGCTCCTTTTCCACTGCAAGCACCACATCAACGCTGACAATCCGGTCGAAATACCGCTCCAGCACCTTCGTCTTATCGATAACGTACGTCCGTAATGCGCTGCTTGACCCCGCATGCCGTTCGACGATCTTTACCTTCATGCCCCCTCCTTTTCCCGGAAAGATCATAGCAGAAAACGGGGGAACGGTCAACGGGTTAACGCGTAATAGGGCTAGGCAAGCTGACTTGCTCCGCCTCCAATGGCAATCAGACGGGCACGGATTAATTGTGAGATGAGGTGGAGTTCCTGCGGACCGATGTCCGGTTGATAGATCCTGAACTCCCGTGTGATGAACGCCTTTAGGTTGCTGCGGTAATGCACCCCGTCCGTGCGCCGCTCACGCACGAGCAGTCCCGTGTCCAGGCAATCACGCGGTGGAGAATTCTCGATCACCCCACGGGCGCAGTCGGTCCACGCCGCGATCTGTTCCACGGAGTAGGCGAGTGGGGCATGCGCGACGAGGAACGCGAGAATGCGCCGCTCGAGGAGATCCGTGTGTGCAACGCGATTGATGATCCTGTCGATGTGGCGCTTTATAGCCCGAGGAAGGCCGTCTTCCTTTTCTTTAGGCTCTTGTTCGATGTCAATCACCGGGCTAGGTCTCGAGGGTGGAGAAATGCGATCAATACGGTGCACAGGCGTGTAGGCACTATCCCGGGTTCCACTCGCGCTTCCTTCCACGGAATGGACGATTGCCTTGGAGATGTTCTGGACATCGGGAAGGGATGGTGGTGGAACCTCAACCTTAATGTACCCAAGTGTGTGTGCGATCTCTTCTAATTGCTCGATCTTCTTGTCCCGCTCGGCGAGCATTCCCTCCAGTCGGGAAATCTTCTCCTTCAACGCCTCTACGCGCGTCTTCTTTCCCTTTCCCTGTTTTGCTTTTTCGATTGCCTCAATGATTGACTGGCTCACCTGTTTGAGCTGCGGGGTGGCCACCACCTTGAGCGACGGAGTGAACCCGGCGTGGAACGTCTCGCGCTCACGCACATAGATCGGAAGGGTCGTATCGCCGTTTATGTACACGCACTCGCCAGTGGCGAGCGATGTGATGATCTCCTTTACTTCGCTCTTTTTCCACGGGAGGAGTTCGCTATAGACACGCATGTCCGCTTCATGGACAACGCGGTGGAGAAACAGGATCCCTGCCTGGGAGAGGACGTCCTTCTCCACTTTGGCCGAGCGCTGTGAGACAATGATCGCTCCCAGACCGCGTTTTCTGCCGCGCAGGGCGATGCGGGAGATCAACTCTTTTAACTCGGTCTTCGTCCCTTGTGGAATGAACTCGTGCGCCTCCTCGATTCCCACGATATACGGACGGCGCAGCTTTCCCGCGAGGTTCCACAGAGCGGTCAGATACTCATGTAGAAAGGCATTCCTCTCCTCCGATAAAAACCCGGATAGGTCGAGGACAACAGGGACATTCTTCTCCATGCTGATCCGGGCTATTTCTTCGGCACAGTCGACGTCGATCTCGATCTCCACTCCATCGCCGGTTCCCGCCACCAGCACCTCGAACTTTTCCTTCAGCCCGAAGTACTCGCCGTCGATATCAATGATGGACAGAGGATAATTGTGCTTTAACAGTTCCTCGAAGATCACCCCTGCGGTGTTCGATTTTCCCGAGCCACGAATCCCGAGGATGGCGATACACTGTCCGATGATATCCTCCAAATTAAGGGAAAGATCATCGCTGATATGTAGCGGTGTTCCCATGGTGTTCCAGCCTTTCGTTGCGGATGAATTTTACGGGCACAGTGTAGGCCGGGTGGGACGTGTCCGCTAGCGCGGATGTCCTGTGTGGGGGTGGTCTTGTTCCTGTTTTGCGATGAGGGCGCGTGCGGCGGTGATTGCTTCGTCCTTGGTTTTTATCTCCCCGGAAAGGATCCGGTCGTGCACTGCATTCAGGACCTTGCCGAGGGTCGGGCCAGGCTTCAGCCCGAGCTCGATCAACGTGTGCCCATTGATCAACGCGCGTGCCCGGTTTAAGTTGCCCACCTGCTCGATGTGTGCAATCACGCGCAGCGTTTCTTCCAATACTGGCTGCCAGCCGGAGGAATGGTGGGCGCTCGCTTCGGAATCGGCGATCAGCACCTGTAATAGGTCAAAGAACAGGGGAAAGCGCTTTCTAAGCGATCGTTCGTTCTCTACCTCGCCCGTGCACAGAAACCGCACCTGCTTTCCTCGCCCCATATTGGGAAAGACAGCGATCCGCATGTGGTTTTTCACAAGGTAGATAAGGCGGGATATATCCCCTCGGCTCAGACGCAGCCGCTCCCCGATCCGCTTTGTCATCCGCGCGCCGATCGCCTCATGCCCGCCCATGTTCGCCCCACCGCTTTGTTTCAACGCGGCTGGTTTTCCGATGTCGTGTAGGAGCACCCCAAGCTTGACGAGTGGATCGCGCACGAACCCATCGGCGACGCGCACGGCCCCAATCGTGTGTACGTACACATCTCCCTCCGGATGGTACTTTTCCGGTTGTGGGGTACCCTTTAGGGCTTCAATCTCCGGGAGGATGTGGGTAAGGAGGCCAAGCTCGTCGAGGAGCTCGAGCCCACGCGCCGCTTGACCGGTCCGGAGCAGCCGAAACAGTTCCTCGCGGATCCGCTCCCATGAGATTTTAGTGATGTTTGCAGCGTTGGCCACGATTGCCGCCGCGGTGGCAGGATCGATGTTCCCGTCTATCTGACACGCGAACCGCACCGCGCGCAGCATGCGCAGGTAGTCCTCGGAGAAACGGGAGCGCGGATCCCCGATCGCCCGGATCACACGGTGTTTTAAGTCATCGACCCCGCCGACGAGGTCAATCACCGTTCCATCTGTGGTTGCGGCAAGCCCGTTTATCGTGAGATCGCGCCGCTTAACATCACCGGCGAGATCACGCACCAGCTCTACCTTGCCCGGCCACCGTCCGTCGTAGTCGGCTTCGGTGCGGAACGTGGCGACTTCGTACTGACGTCCATCCGGCCCGACGATCACCACCACCCCAAACTCCTCTCCCACCCTGATGATCGGCCGATCGGAGAACAGGGCGCGGATCTCTCCTGGCATCGCGGATGTAGCGATATCGACATCGTCGAGCGAGAGATCGGTTCGGTGACTCCATTCCATGATTAATGCGTCACGCACGGCACCGCCGATCAAGTAGGCCTCATATCCCGCGTTGTGCAATCGGGTGATGATCTCACGAGCGAACGGGTGAAGCGCAAAGATTCGGTCGACATCGATTCGTTCC
>CAZTJW010000004.1:0-15502 GCA_964613775.1 uncultured Thermotogae bacterium | reverse complement strand
TTCGGAAAGTCCACCGGGCTTCTGTTTGACTGGGACCGGACCAACATGGGGGTGACGGTCGACGTAGGAGGGCTGTTCACCATCAACACGGGGGTCACCGTCGATACAACCGGGTTTACTGAATGGACGATCGGGATAAAGCTGCGCTGGTAGCTAAACTAAAGTGCCCTTCTATACTAAGTTTGACGGTTTTGTGGTGCTCACTTGACAACCGCTGAATGCGTGTTATACTACGTGCCGGTCAGTTGGGGTGATTGAAGATAGGCGCTATTGTGGCGCCTTTTTGAGAGATTTTCCGGCCCTTCAATCGGGGCTAAGCCAGTCACCACCAAACAACAAGGGGAGCTTACGCCGCGAGATGTGTTAGTCTCGGCGAGTCCGCGAAGAGGTATCGGCCTAACTTGGGCTTACAACCCAAGCGGGTAGGTTCAGGCGCACTGTTTGACCTCCTTGGCAGTGCAGCTTTCCTGCTCGATGGGCTGCCGTTCGATTCGGTATGGGCGAGGGAAACCGGGCTCCCCTCTTCCCTCCTATTAGGGATCAAACTTAATAAGGATGTCCACCGCTCCCTGCACCTCTTCCCCGACAATAAACGGGTTTATATCAATCTCCGCGATCGCGGGAAAGTCCATGCTCAGGCGACTCAGCCGATAGATGAGCATGGCGAGAGCATGGATATCTACGGCGCTCTGGCCGCGAAATGACTCAAGGAGAGGGAATGCCCGGATCGCCCGGATCATCTCCTCCGCTTGCCCTGGGAATATCGGTGCCACTCCGAACGAAACATCGTGCAGTGCTTCGACGAGTATCCCTCCGATCCCGAACATGAGCACCGGTCCGAATGCGGGGTCGCGCTTCATGCCGAAGATCAGTTCCCGTCCGGATAACATCGGCTGGATTAATATGCGCGCGTTGGCGAGCTGTTCCCGGTCTGCCACCTTCCTCAACTCAGCGATCGCCCGCGTGAGCCCGGCGCGGTTGGGGATCCCGGTGATCACCGCCCCGCGCTCAAACCGGTGAAGAAGCCCGGGGGCATCGAGCTTTGCTGCCAGTGGGAACCCAACCTTCTCAATAAACGCGCTGGACTTCCCTTCGTCTTTGTAGGTGTAGGGAGCAACTGGTATCCCGTATGTGGAGAGCAGTTTCGCTCCTTGTGTGAACGAAAGGGTATCTAACCCTGCCCGTTGTGCCTGTTCTACGATTGCAGCGGCGCTGTCCTGGTCCGGGTAGAACGTATCTGGCTGCGGTTCCGTCGCGGTGCGCTCTCTCCCCGCGCGATACAGCACGGAAAGTGCGGTCACACCATCTTCGGGCATAGTATACACTGGAATCCCGGCGGCGGTGAGGCGCGTTACGATTGGAGCAACAAACTCACTTTCGCTTAATGTGCACGCGACGATCACCTTGTCCGTTTGTGCGGCCACGCGGGTAACGTGCTCTACTACCTGTTCCACCGAGTCGGGGAGGACGATCGGAGGGCGGAAGATCACAAGCGCTGAATCCGCCTCCGTGAGCCCGATGGCGAGTGTCCGGGCGTAATCGTCCGCACCTGCGGTGGCAATCATGTCCACCGGATTGCCGATGCTTGCCTCTGGAGGAAGAAATGATGCCAATTTCGCTTGAGTCTTTTCGGAGAACCGCGGCACGGCTAACCCGGCTCGTTCACACGCATCGGCGGCGATGATCCCTGCCCCACCAGCGTTAGTGAGAATTGCCACCCGGCGCCCGTGAGGAAGCCTTGGGTGGGTGAACGCGCGCAGCGCTACGAGCGCTTCGTTGATTGAGGAGACGCGGATGATCCCGGTTTGGCGCAGAAACGCGTCGACGATCGCGTCCGATGTTGCAAGCGCTCCGGTGTGCGACGCCGCTGCGACGGCCCCAGCGCGCGTGCGGCCCGCTTTGAGGGCAAGGATGTGCTTTTTATCCCCGATACGTTCCACAATTTTTCGCAATCTCCGCGGATCGGCAAAGCTTTCCAGATAAAGAAAGACGGTGGTGATACGAGGATCGCCCTCCAACCCGATGAGAAGATCATTCTCCGTCAGGCCGGCGCGGTTCCCCAGATTGATGAACAATGACACCCCCAACCCCATGCGGTCGAAGAACTCGAGGAACGTCTCCCCAAGCGATCCACTCTGCGAGATGAATGCAATCGGGCCAGGTTTGGGAAACCACCGGGAGAACGAAGCGTTGAGTGACACTTCCGGGGAGCTATTGATGATTCCCATGCAGTTGGGGCCGACCAGGTTGATGTTGAATCGAGCGGCCTCGCTTTGCAATGCATCCTCGAGCTGTGCTCCCTCCGCTCCGCTCTCCTTGAACCCAGCGGTGATGATGACCAGGTTCGGTACCTTCGCCGCGCCGCAATCACGCACCACTTTCAATACTAGGTCCCGCTTCACAGCGACAATGGCGAGGTCGACCGGAGTGGGGATATCCGTTACCGCCGCGTAGCAGCGAATGCCGTTTATTTCTTCATGGTTGGGATTTACCGGGTAGACCGCGCCGTGATACCCCCCACGCACGATATTGCGCAGGATCTCCCCGCCGACCACCCCGGGCCGAGGGCTTGCTCCCACCACTGCCACCGTGCGCGGCACAAGGAGCGTGCCAAGATTTTTTGCCATTTTGTACTCCTTGTCCGATCAAGAGCGCATAAATTTTATCCAACAAAAACGACAGCTCCAAACTACTACAGCAAATGATACCACCTTGCCGTTAGTAACGTGAGCTGCCGCTTTCGAAGGCGCAATAGCCTTCCTGTAGTCCACCGTTCTCCCAAAACGGCAGGGAGATACGGTAGCCCGAGCCGCCTTACCCTCTTCTGACCTTAAGCTCAGACCCGACCTTGACGGCCTTCAGCTTTTTGGCAACGATATCCTTCAGGTTTTTCCCTGGCTTAAAGGCCGGTACAACTTTCTTCGGGACAGTTATTCGCTTTTGGGTCTGAGGATTGATCCGTTTGGACTCCTTACGCGCCCTGGCCTCAAATTTGCCGAACCCGGTCAGAAGCACCTCCTCGTTGGATGCCAGCGCATCGGTGATCAAATTGATCATCGTGTCCAGCGCCTTGCGCGCGTCCTTTTTCGTAAACCCGGTCTTAGCTGCCAACTTGTCTACGAACTCTCCTTTATTCACCCTGTCACCCCCTTTCTTACAAAGAATTTTCCCCATTATAGTTATCGAATGTCTTCTTGTCAAGAGGGGAAGGGCATTATAGCGCTGTAGAGCCACGATGGCCAGCTGTCTCACCGGCGATTCCCCGCTTGAGGTCTCTAATTCCCTTAATTTGACTTCCCGCGTGCTCGCGGTTAAAGTTAGGCATTGGATAACGATAGTGAGGTGCAAGTGTGAGAGAATACGAAATTGTTTACGTTATCAGGCCTGATCTATCCGACGAGGAACGCGTGGCCAAGGTAGAGCACATTCATAGCCTGATCACCAAGCATAATGGGGAGATTCAGGATAAAGCTGACTGGGGAAAGCGGGTATTGGCGTATGAGATCAAGCACTATGATGAAGGTTACTACGGCCTGACCAATTTCCGTTTGCCGGCACAGTCCGTGAGCGCGGTGGAGGAGCGGTTGAACATCGACGAGGATCTCCTCCGTTACCAGATCGTCGCCAAGGGGGGTAGAGGTGAGCGCCAGCCTGAACAAAGTATTCCTGATCGGCAACCTGACCGCGGATCCGGAGCTTAAGTACACCCCGAATGGAAAGGCGCGTACTAAGTTCCGTATTGCGATCAATCGCCAATACAAGGATAACTCCGGGCAACTTCAGGAAGAGACGACATTTATCCCTATCGTGGTTTGGGGCGCGCAAGCAGAAAGCTGTGCTAATTACTTAAGCAAAGGGCGTTCGGTAGCGGTGGAAGGAAGAATCCGCGTTTACAATTTTACTGATGACACGGGACAGGAAGTGCGCTGGTTCGAGGTCGTGGCGCAGAGAGTGCAATTTCTCGGCGGTCCAACTCGCGGTGCCGAGCCGGGAACGGTCCCTCCCGGGGGCGGAGCAACCGCGACTCCGAGTGCGCCCGCGCATGATGACAAGGGAACGGATGAGGAGGTTCCGTTTTAGCTCATGTTTTACAGAAGAAGACGTGTTTGCCGAGTGTGTGAAGGCAAAGCCAAGCTTGATTACAAGCATCCCGAGGAACTGAAGCAGTACATGAACCGAGTGGGAAAGATCCTTCCTCGGCGAGCGACCCATCTGTGTACTAAACATCAGCGTCAACTGGCGCGCGAGATCAACCGCGCACGTAAGCTCGCCCTTCTCCCGTACACCGCCGAGAAGTAGCCTCATTATCCGTTTCGCTCCCCACATAAGATGGCGGACATCGAGCGGATTGTGGATTGGTTGATTGCGCGGGTGAACGGGATGCGTGTGCCTCGTAGCGCAACCGGGGAATGTTGGGCGGGCGAACAGGATGTGCCGATGTCAGTTGCCTGGCCGGATGCGGGCGATACACAGAGGGCCCTCCTTTCCGAGCTGCGCCTTTTGTTTGGGATTGGTCCAGCTAACGCCCACAAACTGCGTGCCGCCGGGTTCGACTCCATTCGGGCTCTGCTCAATCATCCGCGCTGGGGTCGGGAGGCGCAGGAGCTCCTCGCGTCCTGGCGCGATCCGCCGCAGGTGAAGAACATACATCAAACCCTGTCTTACTGGCTATCACCGTCTCATCCGCTGTTTCTCATGCTTCCATCCCTCGTTCCGCCCGATAAGACGTGTTTCTTCGACCTGGAGACGCTTGGCCTGTTCGGTTCGCCGATTTTCCTCGCCGGGGTTGGGCGGGCCGGGGCGAACGGAGGGCTGCGCGTGACACAGTACCTGGCGCGTGAGTTGAGCGAGGAAGTTGCCGTGTTGGACGAAGTGCGGCGGGACCTGTCCACGTGCATGTTTCTCGTCACCTATAACGGCAAAGCGTTCGATTGGACGTGCGTGCGGGAGCGGTGTGCCTACTATGCGCTCCCCAACCCGCCCGAACTGCTTCACCTTGATCTATTATCACATACCCGACGTCGATTTAAGAACCTGTTTTCCGACCTGCGGTTAGAAACGATCGAGCAAGAGCTGCTTGGGATAACACGGGTGGATGACCTCCCGAGCGATGCTGTCCCCCGGTATTACACGGGGTACCTGAATCGCGATGATCCCCGCCTCCTCATCCCGATCCTGAACCACAACCGCCAGGATGTGATCACCCTCGCCTCACTGTTCTCCTATCTGGTGAGCCATGGAACCGGATAAGTGCATCGCGCGGATTAAGGAGCAGCCCTGGTATCGGGGCCAGATTGCACATGTGATCGTCGCTCCGCCTGTTCCCTCAGTATTGTCCCAAGTGACGGTGCACCCGTGTATCAAGCGCTACCTCGATGCGCGCGGGATCACACTCTACCGCCATCAGGGGGAGGCAATCGCTGCCCTACGCGCAGGAAGGGACGTGATCATCACCACCCCCACCGCGTCGGGGAAGACGCTGGCGTTCAACATCCCGATCTTCGAGCGGTTGATCGGAGATGAAAGCGCGACTGCCCTGTACATCTACCCATTAAAGGCGCTCGCCAATGACCAGCTCGGCAAGTTGCGGGCGCTCGAGCAGGAGTGTGGGCTTGCGCTCTATCCCGCCACTTACGATGGTGATACCCCGAATGGGAAGCGCGGCCGGATCAAGGAGAGATCGCGGATCGTCCTCACCAATCCCCACGCACTTCATTACTATCTCCCATGGCATCACCAGTGGGCTCGGTTCTTCCGGAACCTGAAGTTCATCGTGATCGATGAAGCACATACCTACCGCGGGGTATTCGGGGCGAACGTTGCCCTTCTTCTGCGGAGGCTATTACGCATCCTCGCGCACTACGGGGCGCATCCACAGATCGTCCTTTCTTCAGCGTCGATCGCCAATCCAGCCGATTATGCGCGTGCTCTTACTGGTCGGGATACCGTCGAAATCACGGAATCAGGTGCCGGGCGGGGAGAACGGACGATCGTGTTCTGGGACGGGCTTTCCGACCCGGGGACGCCGCTTTATCTACAGGCGGCCCGCCTCCTCGTCGAGCTCACCCGAGAAGGGATCCAGACGATCTGCTTCACCCGATCGCGCGCCCAGGCTGAGCTCATCGCCCGTCGCGCCGGAAAGCGCGGTGGAGGGAGGATCCTTTCTTACCGCGCTGGGTACCTACCGAAGGAGCGGCGGGAGATCGAAGCTGGATTACGAAGTGGTGAGATCCGTGGGGTTGTCTCCACAAGTGCGCTCGAGGCTGGGATCGACATCGGCGGGCTCGATGCCGCGATCCTCACCGGTTTTCCGGGAAGCGTCCTCTCATTCTGGCAGCAGGCCGGACGGGCAGGGCGCGGGACCGCGCCCGCTTTACTCGTCTTCATGCCGCAGGAGGACCCGCTCGACCGTTACCTCCTTCGCCATCCCGACCACCTGCTCGGAAAGCAACGTGAGCGGATCGTCGTCCGGCCGGATAACCCACGCCTGGTCGCCGGCCACCTCGCGTGCGCCGCTGCCGAGCTCCCACTCAACAAAGGGGAGATAAGCCCGCTCGGAGAGGAGATCGTCCCCGCCCTCGTGGATAAAGGGCTTTTGTCCCCCACCCCACGCGGCTACATCTATCGGGGATTGACACGGGCACATGACCTATTCTCTCTCGATGACCTCGCCGGGGAGACGGTCAAACTCACCTGTGATGGGTCGGTGCTTGAGACGATGGATCCGCTTCGCGCCTGCCGCGATGCGTATCCCGGCGCGGTCCTCCTCCACCGCGGCGAGACGTACGTGATCGAGGCCCTCGACCTGGATAAAGGGATCGCGCGTGCCCGCCGCGAGGATGTGGACTACTACACGAAGTCAATCGTCGCATCCACTGTCGAGGTCCTGTCCACAAATTCTCATCGTGCTGGAGACGGGTTCACGGTATATAGCGGCCGCGTGCGGGTTAGGGAGGAGTTCGTCGGCTACCAGTCGCTCCACGCCGGTCGCACCTTAGCGGTAAACCCACTCAAGCTCCCGCCGCACACCTACGAAACTGATGCCATGTGGATCACCTTTCCTCTGGAAATCCCCGGGATCGCGCGCGCCGACCTGCTCGGCGGGCTGCACGGGGCTGAGCACGCCCTCATCGCCATGGCCCCGCTTGTCGTTCTGTGCGACCGCGACGACCTCGGCGGCGTCTCGACCACCTCTCAACGCGATACACAGGCCCCGACGATCATCCTCTACGACGGGATCACAGGCGGAGCCGGGCTTACCGATGTTATCTTTTCCGCGATCGATCGGGTCGCTCAGGCCGCGTTCAAGCTCGTCTCCGGGTGCCCGTGCGAGAACGGTTGTCCATCGTGCATCTACTCCCCGCGCTGCGGCAGCCGCAACCGTCCGCTCAATAAAAAAGCGGCAATTGGAGTACTGAAGCTTCTCGCGGAAGGAAGCAAGAGATGAGCAAACTAGCAGCGGTGATCATGCACTCCCCGGGCGGTGATAGTTATGGGGAACGGTTTGTGCACGCCGGTCGGGAAGGGGCACTCTTCGACCTCGTGTGTGCGCTCGACCGTACCGGAATCGAGGACATTTTCATCGTCACCCCGGAGAATATCGCCGTGCCGCCGGCGCGCATCGTCCGCCCGATGACCCGCCCGTTTCACTTTGGTAATGAGTTAAAACGGGTCCTCTCCCGGTTTAAGATCGACCGGCTCCTCTACTTCGGGAGCGGAAGCGGCGCGCTCCTCACCGCAACACAGCTCAAGACCATGATTAAATTTACCGCTCGCTTACAGCCGAGTGCGCTCCTAAACAACTTCTATTCGTGCGATTTCGGGGCGATCAGTCGGGCGCAGACGCTTCTCGGGGTGCATCTTCCCGCAATCGATAACGCGCTCGGATTCGCACTTTCTGACCTTGGTTTTTCCTGTTTTTCGCTTCCTCGCGATCTTTTCACCCAGTTTGATATCGACACCCCGACCGACCTCGTTCTCCTTGCCGCCGCCGGACTAGGCGGGCCGCACTTACGTGCCGCCGCATCGCGGTTCGGCATCAACCATCCCAAACTCCCCGCCTTTATCCATCTCCTCACGTCACGGGCCGCCCACGTCTACCTGATCGGCCGCGTCAATCCACACAACTGGATGGAGTTTGAACAAGGTGTTGCCTGCCGCACGAGCGCGCTTGCTGAGGGGAGGGGGATGCGCGCCTATCCAGAGGGGAAAGGGACGATCCTCGGCCAGGTCATCCAACGCGCCGGGGTCGATGCGTTCATCTCTCAGCTTTCTTCTACGTGCGATGGGGCAGTCATCGACACCCGTCCTCTGCTCGGGTTGGATGGGACCCTCCCTCCGCCCGCCGATCGGTTTTCCAGCGACCTCCTTCGCCCGGACGCGATCAAAAACCCCCTCTGGAGAAAGTTCACCGATGCAGTAAAAAGCGCGAAACTTCCGATTATTCTCGGCGGCCATTCCCTGTTAAGTGGGGGGCTTTACTTACTTCCTGCGATTGCCTGGAAAGGGCGTGACCTTCCCCGTAGACTTCATCCTGAAACGATCAATTGGGAAAAGGAGAGACCATGAACGAGCAACTAGGGTTCACCGACCTTAAAAACATCGATCCACAGCTTTCTGGGCTGATTGCCGCTGAGCAACGCCGTCAGGAGGAAAAGATCATCTTGATTCCATCCGAGAGCCTTACCCCGCCGGCAGTGCGCGAGGCGCTTGGCTCTGTGTTCACAAGCATTTATGCCGAGGGCTATCCCCGCAGCGCGATGCGCATGGCACCACTGGAGTCCCTCTCCGACATCGGCTATCAGCTCGCCGAACATCGGCGCTATGCGGACTGGCGGTTCTACAAGGGGACAGAGTTTGTTGATCTGGTGGAGTCGCTCGCTGGCCGCCGTGCGGCGGAGTGCTTCGCCACCCCGGACTACCCGCCAGAGCGGATCTACGCCAACGTGCAGCCGCTCTCCGGTGCAGCGGCGAACCTCGCGGTGTACGAGGCGTTTGTCGAGCCCGGAGACACGGTGATGGGATTGGCCCTCACCGAGGGGGGTCACCTCACGCACGGCTCGGAGTTCAACATCACAGGAAAGCGCTACCACATCGTGTCCTACACCGTCGATCGGGCAACGGGAAAGCTCGATTACGATAAGATCATGGACCTTGCCAAGAAAGCCCGGCCAAAGATGATCATCGCCGGGTTCACCTCCTACCCATGGCAGGTAGACTGGAACGCGTTCCGCAAGATCGCCGATTCTGTCGGGGCAATCCTCCTCGCTGATATCGCTCACACTGCGGGAATGGTGATCGCCGGCGCCTACCCGAACCCAATCGGAATTGCCGATGTCGTCATGTTCACCACCCACAAGACCCTGTGCGGTCCGCGCGGGGCGGTGATCCTGTCCACCGATCCGAAGATCGCTGCCAAGATCGATTCCGCGATTTTCCCCGGGGAGCAAGGGGGGCCGCACGTGAACAAGTTCGCCGCGATCGCCGCTGCGCTCAAGATCGCCAAAACCGATGCATTTAAGGCTTTACAGCACCGGATTGTGGATAATGCCGCTCACCTCGCATGGGCGCTTCAAAATGAAGGGTTGACCCTCGCCTACGGCGGGACGAACACCCATCTCCTCCTCATCGATCTGCGCGCGCTCACGTCTGACACGGGGTACACGATGCTTGGGGAGATCGCATCAAGGGTGCTCGACCTCGTTGGGATCGTGTGCAACAAGAACACGATCCCCGGTGACCACTCTGCGGCTGACGCGCACGGGATCAGGCTTGGGACACCGTGGGTAACGCAACGCGGGATGGGAAAGGAGGAGATGGAGATCCTTGCTTCGATCATCGGGAAGGTCCTGCGGGCGATCCGCCCGTTCGAGTACCTGGGGCTGACCGGTCCACTCTCCCGGGGGAAGGTCCCTCTATCCGTCCTCCAAGAGGCGAAACGCGAGGTGCGCGACCTGCTTCACCGCGTCGATCCAAAAATCACCGTGCCTGCCCCCCGGGATGAGTGGCGAGCGCTGCGGGTGCGCGGCGGCCGCGCGCGCCAGCTCCTCGACCAGGCAGGAACGGCGGATATCGCCTCCCTACCAATCAATAAATCCCGCACCACCCTGTTGTTCGATAAGGAGGGAGCCTTGATCGCTCCCGTTCTTGTCGGCTGCACCAACGCCCAGGAGTTCTACGTGTTTTCTCCGGATGAAAAGAGGGCCGCGGTTCGGGACTGGCTTGCCGGGCTCGCCGATGGGTACATCCTGTTTGACCCGGTCGACATTTACCGCAAGGTCGAAGGACCGGCAGTGGTGGAAAAAGTGACCGCGCTCCCTGAGCAGGCGCGGAAGTGGGAGGCGACAAACCTTTCTATCGATCCGGGAAAGATAGAGGAAATCTATCGGGTGCATCCCGAGCTATTCTCTATGGGAAAGCCGTACTTCATTGGCCAAGAGCTTTTAAAGTCCCCGCCCGGGCCTGAAGAGGTCTTCACTTGGGAGGAGAAAGAAGGGGGTACGAAGCGCACCCCGCTCTACGATGTGCACAAAAAGCTGGGGGCAAAGCTCGTCCCGTTCGCCGGGTGGGAGATGCCGGTGTGGTACACATCAGCCATCGCTGAACACCGCGCCGTGCGCGAGCACGCGGGATTATTTGACCTCGGGCACATGGGGGTGTTCGCGGTCGAAGGAAAGAACGCGACCGCCTTCTTGAATGCGGTCACGAGCAACTACGCCGACTGGCTCAAACCGGGTGAGTCGCAGTATTCCTATTTGTTTGACCAGGACGGAAACGTGCTCGACGACATTATGGTTTACCGCCGTGGGGCCGATCGCTACCTCGTGGTGGTCAACGCGGCGAACGAGGACAAGGACTGGGCGTGGCTCACCGGGGTGAACGAGGGACGGTACCTGATCGATCGGAGATTCCCGGCCCGCCGCGCCCCCCATGCTGAGCTGCACGACCTCAAGAAGGAACAGGGGATGGTCGATATTGCCCTGCAGGGGCCGCAGAGCCCAAAGATCCTCGTTCGCATCATCGATAAATCCGGGCAGCTTGCAGTCGCCGCGCTCAAGCACACCGAGTTCTGCGAGGTCGACGCGCACGGGCATCATCTTGTTGTCGCCCGGACTGGGTACACCGGCGAGGAGTACGGCTACGAAATTTACGTGGGTAGGGACGGCGCAGGTTGGATCTGGAATGAGCTTCTCGAAACCGGGAAAGAATATGGCCTTGTCCCATGCGGGCTTGCCGCGCGCGACTCGACCCGCACCGAGGCCGGGCTCCCGCTTTATGGACACGAGCTTTCTGGCCACTACGGGATAAACCCGTTCGAGGCCGGGTTCGGCCCATACGTCAAGCTGCACAAGCCGTTCTTCATCGGACGCAGCCAATGCGTGGACTACTACCGGAATCAGACCCGTGAACTCGTGCGGTTCGAAGTGACAGCTCCTGGGGCACGCCCGGTGCGCAGCGGTGCAGCGGTGGTCGATAAAAACGGAAGCTACCTCGGCCGGGTGACGAGCTGCGTTTCGCTCGGTGAACGGCAGGTCGGCCTTGGGATCCTGGAAAAGCGTGGGCTTCCTGCCGGAACGCAGATTGGGCTCATCAACGCCCCGCGAAGTGAGACGGTAAAATCGGTTGGATCCCTTGTGAAGGGTGACCGGATCGCCATTTCGATCCCCGGGGAGATCGTGCTTAGGTTCCCTGATTGGGCGGCTAAAGGAAGACCAGGGGTAGGAGAATAGATGAAGAAGACCCCGATGATGGAGCAATACCTGCGGCTTAAGGCCGCCCATCCCGACGCGATCCTGTTCTTCCATCTCGGGGACTTCTATGAGGCGTTCTTCGCGGACGCGGAGACCCTGGCACGTGAGCTCGACGTCGTTCTCACCTCTCGCAACGGAAACCCGATGGCTGGTGTCCCGGTCCACCGCGGCGATGCCTATGTGAACCAGCTTCTGAAGCGGGGGTACAAGGTGGCGATCTGCCAGCAGATGGAGGACCCGCGCAAGGCAACCGGGCTGGTGCGGCGGGAGGTGGTGCGGGTCGTCACCCCCGGGACCGCGCTCGATGATGGGGTACTCGATGCCGGGAGGAACAACTACCTGTGTGCGGTGTACCGGCGCGACGCCCAGTTTGGGTTAGCAACGCTCGATCTGTCGACGGGCGAGTTCACTGCCACCCAGGCGAAGGATAAGGATGAACTCACAGGTGAGCTGAGCCGCCTTTCCCCGAGTGAGGTTCTCATCACCGCGGAGCTCAAGCCCGAGCTCGCGGAGGGGTCCAGTGCGATCACCGTCCTTCCCCCGGAGAAGTTTGACCCGCAGCGCGTCCCCGGGGAGCAGTTTGGCGTTTCCGAGGCAGCGTTGTGCGCCGCTGGGGGGATCCTTTCCTATGTCGAGGAGACGCAGAAGGGGATCATCTCCCACCTTCAAAAGCTCCATATCTACAGCCTGTCCGAGCGGATGGAGATTGACCCATTCACTTTACAAAACCTCGAACTGGTGAAGCCGCTGCGGGAGGGGGAGGACCGCGGGACGCTTCTTCATGTGCTCGATCACACGAAAACCGGGATGGGCCGGCGCTACCTGCGTCGCGCGATCCTTTCTCCGTTGCTCGATAAACGGAGGATCGAAGCGCGCCTCGATGCGGTGGAAGCATTGACCAAGGATGAATTGGTCCAGCAGGCGCTGTCCGCGGCTCTCGGGAAGGTGCACGACCTCGAGCGGCTCACCGGCAAGCTCGGAGCAGGGAGGATGGGACCGCTCGATTTGCTGCTCCTCGAGAAGAGCATCGACCAACTCCCCACGGTGGCGCGTGCCTTGTCCGAGATCCGCGATCCCCCCAAAGTTCTTTCCGAGACCGCACGCGATCTCTCCGATCCAGGGCTGGACAGGCTGCGAACGGGGATCTCCGGGATGCTCGTGGAACAACCTCCCCCGGACGCGCGCGCCGGCGGGTTGATCCGCTCGGGATTCAGCGAGCAACTCGACCGGCTGCGCGAGGAAATCCGCGCCGTGCGGGCGCAGATCGCAGCGCTTGAGAAGGCGGAACGCAGCCGCACTGGCATCCCATCCCTAAAAGTTGGGTACAACCGCGTGTTCGGCTACTACATCGAGGTGACGAGGACGCACCTTGCCAAAGTTCCGCCCGGCTACCACCGCCGTCAGACCCTGGCAAATGCGGAGCGGTTCGTGACCGAAGAATTGAAGGATTATGAGCAGCAGATTGCCCTCGCGCAAGAAAGGGCGAACGCACTCGAGTTAGAGCTATTCACGCACGCGCTCGAACAGCTGAAGAAGGGAATCCCGCTCCTGCAGCGGGCAGCGCACGCCTTGGGCACCCTTGACTTCCTCTTATCGCTGGCAATCGTCGCGCGCAGGAACCGCTATGTCCGTCCGCAGTTTACCGATCAGCATGCAATCAGGATCAAAGCCGGGCGCCATCCGGCCATTGAGCTCGTCGAGGAGTTCATCCCCAACGACCTTTACCTTCCCGAGGGACAAGACCTTGCGATCATCACCGGGCCGAATATGTCGGGGAAATCCGTGTACCTGCGCCAGGCAGCGCTCATCTGTCTGATGGCCCAAATGGGATCGTTCGTCCCAGCGCAGGATGCGACTTTACCCATACTCGATCGGATCTTCGCCCGCGTTGGGGCAAGCGATATGCTCGCCTCCGGAATCAGTACGTTTATGATGGAGATGCTCGAGACCGCAGCGATCCTCGACCGGGCCACCTCCCACAGCTTGGTCATCCTCGACGAGATGGGACGAGGCACGAGCACTTATGATGGGCTATCGATCGCGTGGGCTGTAGCGAAGGAACTCGCGGGGAACGTGCGGGCGAAGACCCTGTTCGCCACCCACTACCAGGAGCTCACCCGCCTGGCCGATGAGCTCCCGAGCGTGATCAACCTGCACGTGGCAGTCAAAGAAGTGGGCAAGGAGATTGTGTTCCTCCATCGCGTCGAGCCGGGAGTGGCGGCGGGAAGCTATGGGGTGCACGTCGCCCGCCTTGCCGGGCTGCCGGAGAGAGTGACCGACCAAGCGGAGGAAATCCTCGCCGAGTTCACCCGCACTGCGTCCACTACGCCGGAAAGACCAAAGGCCGCTGCGCCGCTTCCCCTGTTCGGTCCTGAGGATCATCCGGTGGTAAAAAAGTTGCGCAAGATTGATCCCAACACACTTACCCCTCTGGCAGCGCTTGAGCTTCTGTTTAAGCTAAAGGAGGAACTTTGATCATTGAACAGGACTCCGGCTTTCGGTAATATGAACCGCATCATTTACATCGTAACTGTGAGGTCACGTGGGTGGAGATCACAAAGGTAGAGATCAGACCGATGCGCAGCGAAGGCAATTTGAAGGCGTTCTGTTCCGTGGTATTCGACGATGTGTTCATCGTCCACTCCGTAAAGGTTATCCAAGGGAAGGAGAACCTGTTCGTCGCCATGCCAAGCCAGGAAACGAAGAGCGGAGAATTTAGAGATACCGCTCACCCAATCGACAATGACTTTCGCCTGAAGATGGAGGCGATCATCCTCCGCAAGTATTGGGAGGTAGTTGGAAACGGCAAACAGGGCCCTTCCTCATCTCGAGAGATTCCAACAGAGGATGTGACAATTTAGGGCGTAGCCAAGCGGTAAGGCAACGGCCTTTGGAGCCGTGATCGGAGGTTCGAATCCTCCCGCCCTAACACTTCTATGAACGAACGACCGATCGAAGAATTGGCGAAGAAGCTCCGCCTGAAGATTGACCCAGTGGCGCTCGAACATGCGTTTCTGCACAGTTCTTACGTGAATGAGCGGAACGATCCGCGCGGGTCGAACGAGCGGCTCGAGTTCCTCGGGGACGCGGTGGTCGACCTCGCAGTAACGAGCTACCTCTACCGCGAGTACCCGGACGCGGACGAAGGGAAGTTAACCAAGGCGAAGTCAGTGGTGGTTAGCCGGCCGATGCTTGCCGAGAAGGCTCAGGAGCTTGAGCTTTCCAAGTACCTGCGGTTGGGCAAGGGTGAGGAGGCGAACGGCGGGCGCGATCGGCCATCGAGCCGGGGAAACGCGTTCGAGGCACTCGTTGGGGTAATCTTCCTCGAGCGTGGATACTCCTATGCGGCCAAGTTCGTGCTGCGTTACTTGAAGGATGAGATCACGCGTCTTCTCACCGAGCAATCGGCGACCGGGGACTACAAGAGCCTGCTCCAGGAGACGGCGCAGCGGTTGTTCTCCTATCGACCAACGTACACAGTCGTTGGGACGCAGGGCAAGGAACACAGAAAGGAGTTCGAGGTCGCGGTGTCCGTCGCTGGTCACCGGGGGATCGGGCGCGGACGTAGCAAAAAAGAGGCTGAACAGGCGGCGGCGAAACAGTTATACTTGATGTTAGAGGAGTTTTAAGCCCCCGTAGCTCAGTTGGACAGAGCAACGGTTTCCTAAACCGTAGGTCGGAGGTTCGAGTCCTCTCGGGGGTACCAATCTCCAGTTTCGGCGCCATGGACTACAAGGTTGAACGGTTTTTTG
>CAZTJW010000003.1:0-16214 GCA_964613775.1 uncultured Thermotogae bacterium | reverse complement strand
GCTGAGGCATTCCGCAAGTTCCCCGCAGCGATCCAGTATCATCATGCCTACCTCGGTGGGTTACTCGAGCACACCCTGGAGGTGGCACGCGGGGTCGCCCGGTTCTGTGAGGACTTCCCGGACCTAAACCGCGGCCTGGCAATCGCCGGAGCTATCCTGCACGACATCGGCAAGGTGCGCGAGCTGGAGAGCCCGATCGCGCCACATTATAGCTTCTCCGGACAACTGATCGGCCACCTTCTCCTCGGGCGGGATATGGTGCGCGAGGCGGCCCCGAAATTCACGTGGCCCGATCCTCGCATGCCGGAGCTCCTCGAACACATCATCATCTCCCATCACGGTGCGCTCGAGTTCGGATCGGCGATCCTTCCTAAGACCGCGGAAGCGGTGGTGGTGTACCACTTCGACAATCTGTCAGCAAAATTGAATATGATCCGCATGCACATCGCTGGAGACAGCGAGCCCGGAGACTTCACAGATTGGCACAAGCTTCTGGAGCGGAAGTTCTTCAAGGGGAAGCTTGCACAGGGGTGAGCCCCTCCGCACGTTGAAATCCGGGCACTCCCATGTTGAGGGCGTTCTCTGCGATGTTGAACGCGTATTCGCGCACTCGTAGGAGGCTATCGGAGATCGTGGCTAGCGGTTGTAAATCGATGACTCCTTTGGACAGGCGCGCTCGTTCCTCCAGCTCTGGGGTATTCCCACGCTCAGCGAGGACACGGTTGGCCTTGGTGAGGTCGGCGTGCATAAACGCTTCCACGCTTCCCTCGATCACCAGTTGCGCGGCGGCGTACATGCGATCAATCTCAGAGATCATGGACGCATCAAGCGGTGTGGACAGTGCGAGTGCGGCGCGGGAGACCTTGACCGCATGGTCGCCGATCCGCTCCAGTGCCTTTGCCACCGCGTGGTGCTCGTGAAACAGGATGCGACTCATCCCCACGTCCTTTTCTAGGAGCATATCGCGCAGCAAGAGCCCGAGCTCGCGAGACATCACAAGCGTGAGGCGATCGGCCTCGGTGTCCCGTTCGATCACGTCGCGGGCGAGCTCATCATCCTTGCTCGTGAACGCGTGTACTGCATCGCGTAACATCGCAGTAACGATCGCATAGATCCGCTTGAGCGTGGCCTCGGCGGTGAAGTCGCGCATGCTCACAAGACAATGGAGCACGATCCGGTCCTGCTCCTCCTCCATAATCTCCAGGCCGACGAGCGATTGTGCAGTCTGGCGTACCGCCCGCCGCTGTGTTGAGGTGATGCGTGTTCCATCTACCTCGATCACGTTGAACCCGGTGATATAGCAGGAGATGATTGCCCGTTCGATCCAGACATTGTCCTTCCCAGAAAGCGACAGGGTAACCCGATTCTCACGGCCGATCCCATCGGGAACAACAAGCAGGCTACCGGTTGAGTTCTCCACCAATAGGAGTTGCGATCCTCGCCCTACATTGAGCCGGTTTGCCCAGCCCTTGGGCAGCGTGACGAAATACGTTCCTCCTCCCGTGACCTGTACCTTGCGCGCTTCCATCTTGTATCAATTATAGATGAAAGATAATCTTTATACAAATCGCTAGCGTATATCGTTGCGCTAAATCTCACGTGGTCTATAATAGGCGCATCAATCGATCTTGATAAGGAGAATTGATGTATCGAACCGACTATTGCGGCCGGCTCACGCAGGAAGATATCGGCCGCCGGGTGTCTGTGGCGGGGTGGGTAAACCGGCGCCGCGATCTGGGTGCACTGACATTCGTCGATCTACGTGACAGTACGGGCGTGGTGCAGCTCCTCTGTTCCGGAGATGACCCCGCACTTGCTGTGGCCCACACGCTGAACCGCGAGGACGTGATCGCCGTCTCCGGCACGGTAGCGGCACGTGGGGAAAAGGACGTGAACCCGGCCATGTTGACCGGCGCAATCGAGATACGCGTGGAAAAACTCGAGATACTGAACCGCTCCCTCACCCCGCCGTTCCTCATTGAGGGGGACGGATCGGACACCACCGAGGAGACGCGGCTGCGGTTTCGGTACGTCGACCTACGACGAGAAAGGATGCAGCGCAACCTGCGTCTGCGCCACCGTGTGTTCAAGGGGATGCGCGATTACCTCTCGGAAAAGGGGTTTCTGGAGATCGAGACGCCGTTTTTGACCAAGTCCACTCCGGAGGGAGCGCGCGACTTTCTCGTCCCCAGTCGCCTTTCCCCAGGCAAATTTTACGCCCTGCCCCAGTCGCCGCAGTTGTTCAAGCAGCTATTCATGATCGGGGGGATTGACCGCTATTTCCAGCTCGTCAAGTGCTTTCGCGACGAGGATCTGCGCGCCGACCGCCAGCCGGAGTTCACCCAACTGGACCTCGAGGTGTCGTTCCCCCGCGGCAAGGAAGAGATCTTCGGGATTATCGAGGGGATGATGCGCGCGTTATTCTCCGCGGTGATGGGAATCGAACTTACCATCCCGTTCCCGCGCATTCCGTACCGCGAGGCGATCGCCAAATATGGCTCGGACAAGCCGGACCTCCGCTTCGGAATGGAGATCCACGATCTATCCCCAGTCGTTGCTGGAGCCGGTTTCCGCGTATTTGACGAAACGGTGGAAAGGGGAGGGAAGGTGCTTGGGATCCGTGCCCCTGGTTGCGCCGGCTACTCGCGCGCCGCGATCGATCGCCTGGGGGAAATAGCTGAAAAATTCGGAGCACATGGACTTTCTTGGGTCAAGGTGGAGGATGAACTCCGCTCTCCGCTCGCCAAACACATCGCTACGGAGACGTTGGATGCCGTCCGTCAGGAGCTTGGGGCAAGCAAGGGCGATCTCATCCTCATCATCGCCGGGAACGAGGTAGAGCAAGCGTTGGGCGCGGTGCGCATCGAGATCGCGCGGCGGGAAAACTTAGCCAGTGATGACTGGAACTTCCTGTGGGTCACCGACTTTCCCCTGTTCGGACGCGATGAGGCGGGAAACCTCGTGAGCGAGCACCATCCGTTCACCTCCCCGCGAGCGGAGGATCTTCCAAAATTGGAGAGCGATCCGCTCTCCGTCTTGTCCGATGCGTACGACCTTGTCCTCAACGGGACCGAACTCGGGAGTGGGAGCATCCGCATACATTCCCGCGACCTGCAGGAGCGGATATTCAACCTCCTTGGGATCAGTAAACAGGAGGCGGAGCTGCGATTCGGGTTCTTCCTACGGGCGCTTCAGTACGGGGCACCGCCGCACGGCGGGTTTGCATTGGGGGTCGATCGGCTGGTGATGATGATGGCCGGTGAGCGGTCATTGCGCGACGTGATCGCCTTTCCCAAAACAACGACCGGGGTGTGTCCGCTTACGGAAGCACCGATGCCCGTCGCGCCGGAACAACTGGACGAACTTGGGATTCAACTTAAGCACCACGGGTGATCACAACGTTCACGCGCAGGCCGATCGCATCGGCGCTTATCATCGTGCTGTTTGGGGTACTTATCATTTTGGGAAGCGGGCTAAAAAGCGTGCACTTCCACCCGGGAAAGCCGATCCCTCGTGTTTATCGCACTTCTCCGGTTGCCCACAATTTTACGCCTGCTCCGCCGTCGACCACGCTCATCGACATCTTCCGTATTCTCATCCTCACCCTGTCGATCGGTGGCGGCGTGATCGGCGCGATTGGGGCAATCCTCTCGCCAGAGTTTCGCCGCTTCCTTCTGCGCCAACTGGTACCGGCCGGGGTAATTCTCCTTGCTATCTATCTTCTCTCCCTGTTCATTCACCCATTCAAACATGTTCCCATTCACGTTTCACCGCGGCCAGCGCCGGCCCCGACCCTCGCTCAGCCACCATCGGTCCAGGTACCGATGCCCGCGGGAGCTCCATCGCACTGGTGGGGGATACTGATCGCGTTAGGGGCAGCGTTGCTGGTGGTAGGAACGGGGATGTTCGCGTGGCGGTTGATCACCGGTTGGCGCATGCGCAAAGCGACGGCGGATGATGTATTGAGAAAGCTGGGGAAACAAGCAGATACCGCCGTCTCCCGCCTGCGCGCCGGGGATGACCCACGCGCCGTGGTGTTGCTCTGCTATAAGGAGATGTGTAATATCCTGCATAAATACGGACATGTGGCTAATCAAGCGTACTTTACGCCGCGAGAGTTCGCAAACCAATTGCATGCACGCGGGATGAGCCACGCGCACGCTGACCGCCTCACCACGATCTTTGAGCAGGTTCGTTACGGCAATCGCCAGGGATCGCAATTTGCCCGCGAGGCGAGCACGTGCCTGGACGCGATCAGAAACACGTATGCGCCAAGCGGATGAGAAAGCGATGAACCGTACTCGCATCGCAATTATCACCTCGGGAGTCGTCGTCATCCTGACGGTTCTCTTTTCATTCCTCATCCAAGGAAAGGGGTACGAAGCGCTCGTAATGCCGATTGTCCGCGACTTCTACGTACTGCGGTTCTACATCTCATGCCTACCGCAAATTCTCGTGTGGGGAGTCGTTATCGGCGGTTTGGGCCTGATCATGCTCATCACCTATCGGCGCACCGTGCGATCGCTTGGCCACCGCCCACGCGTCACAACTACGCATGCACACGCACCGCATACCAACCCGCTGTACGAGCTTGCCATCGCCATCCGCCATGCACGCCACTTTCCCGTGTACCGGTATACAGTGGCGCACGAGCTTGCCGAGCTCGCCGTGCGCATCATCGCTCGCCGCAATGGGGCTTCGATCCCCGAGGCGCGGGGCCTGTTCAAATCTGGCACGTGGTGTGATGACGAAGAAATACGGGATTTTCTCGCATACACGCGTATCATTCATGGGCTGCGCCTGTCGCCGGATTTCGCGCGCAAACTGGAGGATGCGGTATCCTATCTCGAGCACTTCGAACAGGGGGTATGATGGAACTTACGGCCGTTGGGAAACATGTACATATGATCATCTCCGAGGTGAAGAAGGCAATCGTGGGCAAGGATAAGCTGTTGGAGCAAGTAATGGTGGGAATCCTTGCCGGAGGGCACATCCTATTTGAGGACTATCCCGGTCTGGCGAAGACGCTCATCGCCCGCAGCTTCGCACAGGTACTGGGAATGAAGTTCAAGCGGATTCAGTTTACCCCCGACCTCTTGCCGAGCGACATCGTCGGTTCACACATCTTCGACCGCAATCACGGGAAGTTCATCCTGTCGCCGGGGCCGATTTTTTCCAACTTAATCCTCGCCGATGAGATCAACCGTGCCACGCCAAAGACGCAATCAGCGCTGCTCGAGGCGATGCAGGAGTCTCAGGTGACAATCGAAGGGGAGACACTTCCCCTTCCTGCGCCGTTCATTGTGATTGCCACGCAGAACCCGATCGAGTACGAAGGCACGTTCCCCCTGCCCGAGGCGCAGCTCGATCGGTTCATGATGCGCCTCGCCGTTGGCTACCCCGATGAACGAAGCGAGGTGGAGATCCTGGAGCGGCGGCGTAGCCGCAAAGCTGATGTGATCACGCTATCTCCGGCCACCGATGTGCACGAGCTCCTTGCCATGCGGCAGGCAGTGGAGGAAGTGTTTGTCGATCCGGATATCGAGGCGTACATTGTGAGGATCGTCGCGAAAACGCGCACCGACACGAACGTATACGTCGGCGCGAGTCCACGCGGATCGCTTGCCTTGCTCAAGCTCGCGCGGGCAAACGCTGCAGTGGATGGTCGCGATTACGTCATTCCCGACGATGTTAAGGCGTTCGCTATACCAGCACTCGTCCATCGCATCATCCTTAGCCCAGAGCTATGGACAAAGCGGATCAGTGCCGTGGACGTGGTGGAGAACATACTGCGACTCGTGCCCGTGCCCAAGGTCGAATAATGCACAGCGCATCCCGGCTCATCACTGCATCCGGGATCGTTTGTCTATTCATCGCGGTGGGGATCTTTTTCCACGATGGACGCGCAATCGCGCTTTCCTTCCCATTCCTTGCATATCTTGCTCTCCTACTGCTCAGCCCTGCGCCCGCCATTCCCAAGATCACCGTGTCCCGCCACCTGTCGCGCCACCGCATCATCGCTGGGGAGGCCATTTCGGTCACCCTCACCGTGAAGAACCTTGGTTCGCCGATCCCGTGGCTGGGAATCAGCGATTCCATTCCCCCGGGCCTGAGCGTGGAAAATGATGAAGCCACGAGCTGGCTCGGTCCTCTTTCCACCAGCGGGACGGCGAAGATCGCCTACACTGTGCATGCACCACGGGGAAAATACACGTTCACCGACGTGCGGTTGCGCGCCTGGTCCCGGTTCGGGCTTATCCCAGTGGATTGGGAAGTGCCTGCGCTTGCGCAACTTCTCGTGCTCCCACATGTGGAGCGGCTAAACGAGATCGAGATCCGCCCTCGGCGCACGCGCGTGTACTTCGGAAGCGTGAAGGCAAACGCCGGGGGAACAGGGACCGACTTCTTCGGGTGCCGCGTGTACACCCAGGGTGATGATATTCGGCGGATCAACTGGCGTGCGTACGCGCGCACCGGGAAGCTCATTATCACTGAACATGAACAGGAGCGCATCGCTGACGTGAACGTAGTTTTAGACGCCCGCCTCGTGGCTCACCCCGAACCGATCCTGTTTGAAGACGAGGTTCGTGCCGCAGCGAGCCTCGCTGACCTCTTCCTCGCACAGGGAGACCGCGTGGGGCTCCTCATCTACGGTGACATCCTGAACTGGACGTACCCCGGGTTTGGGAAAAGGCAGCGCGAACGGATCCTCGACGCACTTGCCACGGCTAAACTGGGGGACAAGGCAGTGTTTGCGGATTTGCGCTTTATCCCCACCCGTCTGTTCCCCTCCCGATCCCAATTGGTGGTGGTAAGCCCGCTCGCCGGGGAGGATGACGTAGGGGTGTTCGGGCTGTTGCGAGCACGTGGGTATCAAATCATCCTCATCTCACCCGATCCGATCCCCCGGTGGCGTGCGCAGGCAAGCATCCCGTCATCGGCGAGCGTTGCGCTGGCAACGCGCATCCTTCGCCTTAAACGGCATATTATCCTATCCACCCTCGCCCGCATTGGGGTGGAGGTGGTGGACTGGGACACGAGGCAGGGGCTTGCCCGCGCCACCGATTGGGCCCTCTCACGCCGCGGAAGGAGGTTCCGCTGAATTGGCTTGGAATCGCCGCCGTTTCAAGTGGGATGGGAACCATTGCCGGCGCCTGTTTTGTTCACGCACACGTGATCATGGGTAGCGTAACGGTGGCGCTCCTTGCTGCATGGATCGCGGCTTACATCACGCTCAGTCGTACCCTCTCCGGCTTGACGTTTTTGGGAGCTGGCGCAGCATTGCTCGCCGTGTACATCGGGATGAACGTGTACATCGCGCTGGGCGCAGTGACGTTGATCATCCTCGGTTGGGAGGCGAGCCTAAGCGCGCGGGAGATCGAAGCGTATCCCATCCCGGCACGGCATGCGTTCACCCACATCCGTGCCCCGGTTCTGGGCGCGATGGCCGGGATTGGACTAGGAATCGGGTGCGGTGCTTTCGCTATTCACATGCATCTTCGTTTTGGTACAGCGCTTGCGCTTTCCACCCTCGCGCTTCTCCTTCTATCCGCGCTTCTTCTGATGGTGGCTACCCGTGCCGGGCACGGTAATCATCGATAAAAAACGGGCGATCACCGACCGCCCGTACCGATTTGCCCTGGCCCGCCCCGACTAATAGGGAAGGGCAAGGTCACCACAAATTTGAGTATCCACTCGCTTTCCTTTGTCATACCCGCTAACCGTTCCCGAAAACGCGGGGACACCGTTTCCCTGTGTCGGGTAGAGCTGATAGGAGACGGTAGCTGTGTCCCCGGGGGTAAGCCGATTGATCCACAGAATCTGGAGCTTGCTTCCCGCCCGTTTGATGTACACGTTGTCGCCATTGCTCGCGCCAACCTGCCATCCGACCGGGATCAACTCTTCGACCCCTACCCCTGATAGGTGGCCGTCGGAGATGATGGTAATGGAGACGATAATGCTTCCATCGGACTGGCGCTCCACGTACCGTATGCCGATGAGCGACGTCTTTCCCACGAGGAGTCCCTTCCTCCGCGCCATCACCCGGCCATCGGCTGCCACCGCCTTCACGGTCACTTCCACGTAGCCAGCTGCGGTATAGGTATGATCAACGAACGGATCCCGTGTAGTCATGTCTGTAACGCCATCGCCATTAAAGTCCCATTCGTAGCGGGTCGCGCCCGCTGCGCACCCCTGACACAGCGAGAACGTCACTTTCTCCCCCGTCGCTGGATTATAGGTCGTCGGATCGAAGTCGATCGCCCCGTGGCCGAACGCGATGAGCCCCACAACCATGAGGAACACACCGGTCACTGCTATCAATAGTCGTTTGTCCATGTTCCCTCCAATTGCCCCTACGGGAGCGGATCGTGCACCGAAATGCCCTGCAACCAATAAGCGATCAGGTCGCGCATCGCGGCAAGATCGATATGGGCGTTATCCGTGTACGGCACCCCATCGCCTGAGATCCACAATGAGACCGCATACTGAATCTGATCGAACGAGATCTGTGGCGGCAGGCAAAGGTCGATCTTGTTGTTTGCCGTGTCCCAACGAGAGATGACCACCGGAATGGGCAGGTACTTCACCAAGGTGATCTTGTCCTCGCCGAGGACCATCTGCTCTAGCTGTGGTGACGCGCTTCCCACGGTGCCGTTGATCGCGAACTGCATTTGTCCCGATGGACCGAACTGAGGTGCCGCCGGGGCGGTCAACGTGTAGCTAATCACCCGCTTGTCCCCGTCCTTGAGCGTTTCCATGAACAACCAATCGCACTCATGTGACTTTTCGCCCGCGTTCGGATGCCACGGGCGCAGGGTAGCATGACCGTTATTAAGCGCGGTAAATGACCAGCTTTGCGGGATGGTTTCTTCGAGGCTGAGTCCATTCAGCGTAGTGTTGGCGGTGATCGTCACCGTCACCTTAACCTTGCCCCCAGCGATCGTTTTATCCCCCGGAAGGCAGGTATCGATCGTGCGGGTGACGCTCACGCTCGGCAAAACCGTGACGACCTTGGTATATGTGTCGCTGCTGCCGTCGTTATCTGTAACCATAAGGGTAACCTTGGCCGCACCTGAAACGGGAAAGGTATAAGTGACCTGTGGCGAACCGGTCGTCTTATCGAAGACCCCATCGCCGTTGAAGTCCCAGGCATAGGAGACGATGTTCCCATCGATGTCATTGGAACCGCTCGCGTCGATGGTAGCTTCCACGCCGGCGCGCGGCTGTTTCGGATCGGTGGTAAACATTGCGGTGGGCGGTGTATTTGCGACGGTGATCGTGGTGGTGATCGGGGTGGACTTCGCTCCTTGGCCATCGGTCACGACCAGCGTCACCGTGTACCTACCGGCATGGGCGTAGCGATGCTGCGGGTTCTGAGCAGTGCTTTTCGCTCCATCACCGAAATCCCAGCTCCATGCCACTACCTTACCATCGGGATCACTCGACTTGTCGGTGAACTGAACCGTGTCCTTCGTATAAATGGGTCGAGAGGTGAGAACCTGAAATTTGGCAACAGGAGGGATGTTTGGTGCAATCACTGTGAGCTTGCCCGCCGCGATGGCGGTTGAACCTTTCACTCCCCGGAAGTTGGTCAGGGTGAGGGTCGAACCTTTATCAGTATCCACGTTTCCCTTGAGCTTAGCCTGCACACTGACTGTGGCACTCCATTGGGCACCCACGCCCAATCCTCCGAGCTTCCAGGTAAGAACCGTCGTCCCATCCGACTTGGAAACAACGCTAGAAGGAGCCGGATCCGCGCTTACGTAGCGCAACCCGGCCGGAAGGATTTTGGTAACGGTGATGTCGGTCGCAACTTGCCGCACGGTAAGCCGGGAGATAATGGCGCCCGCCATCGTGCTTGTCGGGCGCTGAAAGAACAGCCCGCTGGTCTCGGCGGCAAACTGCTCCAGCATGTCACGGTTGATCAGATAGCCGATCCCGATCGGGATGATCTTGATCCCCAATCCCGCTGCCATTTCTCCCTCCGCCTTGGGATCGCTCCCAACGTCGCTTTGCCCATCAGTGAGTAGGATCTCCGCACGCACTGCGTTGGGACGCCCGTTTGTCGTGAGTTCCTGACGTGCGAGTGCCAACCCCTCTCCAAGCGCCGATTTTCTGCCGCGGGTGAGATTAGCGATCGCGTGCTTGACCTGCGATATGTCGCTTGTCAACGGCAGTACGAGGCGCGCTGTAGTGGAGAACACGACAACGCCGGCACGATCGTCTTTGCTCAATTGACTGAGAACGGCAAACACCGCTTGCCTGGCCTGATTTAAGTCAGCGGTCGCTGACGTATCGATCACGAACATGCAATCGATCGGAAATCCTCCCTGGGGGCCGCTGCCGGTTAGGGTGACGGTAACCGCCGCTGTGTCCGGGCTACCCGTGCCTGCCGTATAGATTGTGGTCGGAGTCACGGTCTGGTTTACCGTAACGTACACCGTGTTCCCCAGCGCCATCGCTCCCATTCCCACAAGGGCAACGATCAAAAATACGGCGAGGGGGATACCCCCCGCCGCGTTGAATCCTCTTCTCATCGTGATCATCTCCTAATCATCCGATCTACTTTCCTTCCCGACATGGGAGCTTGCACGCCCCGCACGTTCCGGAAACCGTCCCGGGGAGGGGGGCGCAGATATCGGTGTTGGTGAGCCAGTAGGCGATGATCGTCTTCAGGGTATCGTAGGTGACCGTCTGTCCGCCGGTGCGCGGTACGACCTCATCCTCCAGCCAGAATGCGATTGCGCGCTGCACCTGCTGGAACGAGATCTTATTCGACAGGCTGATGTCGATTGTGTCGTTATCCACGTCCCACCGTGAGATTGCGACGATTACTGAAAGGGTGTTGGTCACATCGACTGAGGTATCGCCGGTGACTGTCGCTTGCTGGCACGGAAGAGCGGTGTCAACGACTCCATACAGATTGTTGCTGCTCACATAGCACGGATTGTTCGCCGCTGGTTCGGTCGCCTGCGTCTGCGGCACCGTCACTTCGTAGATGATTGTCTTGGTCGTTCCCACCGGAAGCTTGCTCGGGAACACCCACTCCACCTTGGATGCCTTGTACGTGAACCCGGCGTTATCGATCGGGGTGACCTTCCACCCAGTCGGCAACTGCTCCCTGAGCCCAACACCGTACAGATCCTGATCAGCGCTGATCTCTACCTTGACGGTAAACGTATTTCCCGCCGGCTTTCCGTCCGGTCCGTAGTAGTTCAATAGGACATTATCGCACGGGACCGGCGTTGCGATCTTACGCACCGCGGCGATGGTCGCTGGTGGCATCGCGGGAAGCGGATTGTCAACATCCGTGCACGTGTAGGAATACGCTGCCAGCTCCTTCATCGTCTCAAGATCGATCGTTGCCCCCTGTGTCCATGGGACTGGGGCATCGGTCTGCCACATCTCGAGCGCACGTGCTAGCTGGTTGGGATCGATCATCTGCGACAGGCGCAGGTCAATCGTGTCCGTGGTGTCAGCACTGGTGCGCGGGACAAGGTGGGCAATCGCTGTCTTGATCGATAGCGCGTCGACTATCTCGACGCCGCTGTCCCCGGCCACCGGAATTTTAAGCGATGGGACCATCGACTGGAACACCCCAGTGATTTTGAAACTGGCCGGCAGTGTGGTCGCCACCATCTGATCGCTCGTCGGGACAGTCACTTCGTAGGTGATCACCCTCGTCTCTCCCGCCTTGATCTGGTCAACGAACACCCACTCCACCGCTGAGCGCTTGAACGCAGCGCCAGCGTTCTCGATCGGCTTTATCTTCCATCCGACCGGGATGTTCTCCTGTAGGCCGACCCCGGCAAGATCAGTCTCCGACTCGATGCGGACGACTACCTTAAACGTGCTTCCAGGAAGGGCAGCCACGGTGGAAATTGTCCGGGTCACCTTAACCGCCAACGCGGAGATATTGACCGTTTTTGTCACCCGAGTGGTGGCGCCATCGTTGTCGGTAACGCGCAGTGTGACCGTCTTAGCGCCGCTCACCGCGTAGGAGTGCGTAACAACTGGATCCTGCGTCTTCTGATCGAACACCCCATCCCCATTAAAGTCCCATTCGTAGCTTACTACCTTGCCATCCGGATCCTTGGATGCACTGGCATCGAACGTGACTGGTTCGTTGATGTGTGGCTTGTTCGGTGCAGTGGTGAACGCGGCCACCGGCGGTTGGTTGAGGGTACCGGATACGACGAATGGGTCGGTCATGTCAAGGGCAATCTCCTGCGGTGAGTGACGATCACCGGACAGGAACTTCACCGCTTTGATCCCGGTCGTGAACTGGGGATTGATCGTGAGGGAGAACTGATCCCCAAGTGGACCAAGGACCATCCCATCCGACCCACCTGCATCCCACTCCCAGTGGACCTTTCCCGTTGGCGGAGCGAGCTTCCATGTCTCACGGAAGTCGATTGACCCGTCGTCCTCTACTTCAAATTTGGCACCAGTCGGCACTCCGGACAGGGAGAACGTCACTTTGCCCGCTCCCCCGCTTGTCGAGCTCAACAGAACAAATAAACTGAGCGCGCCACTGGTCGGGTTGCGATACAGGAAGAGAACTGCGGTGTTCGCCTGTTCCAACCCCGTGCCGGAGTGATACTCCTTCAGATTGTAGAAACTGGCGGCATCCCCCGGCCCGACAAGAGGCACGATCTGTACCTTCTGCGTACCTTGAGTTACCGTGTAGTACCCTTCCCCTTGTGCAACTACTGCCACCTGCAAGATGATGGCGATGAGCACTAACAACAAGGGAAGGCCATACGGACCGACCTTATGAAACTTCATTGCTACCTCCTTTATCACTGGCTTTCATTCTACAATTTCCCCTTTTGTATCCATGCGAGTAATACACAATCAGTCTATCATAAAATCGCGCTTGCGTCCGTAATATCAATTACGATCCTCCTTTCCTCTCACAACGCCACCGTGAGCTGGCATAACGCTTTGTTGATCGCTTGCTTGGCCGCCTCTACCGGATCAGCGGTGATGATCGACAAAAATGGCTGGTCAGTAGATATAGCAAAAGTGGTGAACCCAACGTCTCCATTGGGGTTGAATACCGTGGCAAACAGCCCAACGGTGGCCTCTTTCTGCAAGCCAATGAGGATCCCTAGTGGACTTAAAAGAAGCTTAAATGAGGAATCGGTGAGCGAGGCAGCGCCGAGCACGAGCAGCGAGCGCTCCGGCTGGAACGAAATCTGATCCTCCCAGCGCACAATACGAAAAATTATGATATGATCAGCACCAAGCGCGTTAGCTAACCGTTGAATTCCCTCCACTGACAGGTTGTCCCCTATATAGGTATTGGTCACCCGCTGGGCGCGCATAAGCTCACCGGTGGAACAGACCTGTGCGCCGGTAATCAGCGCTCCGTGTTGCTCGGCGTAGCTCTGAAGGATTTGGAGGTCCGACGTTGGGACCGGTGCAGCCGCTTGCACAAATATTGCGATCCTTTGGCCCACCGCCGGAAGGACCACGAGCAACAAGATCATCCCCGTTACTATCCACAAGCTTTTGCGTATCTTCATCAACATACTCTCCCCACTCGTATAAACGTTGCTTTCTGTGTAGGGAGTCTAGCTACGGGGAAAGAAAACCGGAAGGAAGGGTGTCGAAGCTTCCCTCCGGGTTTGTCTACAGGACCACGGACAAATGTCCGCGTGGCGTGCGCCCGTGGTTACAGCGCCAGTTCGATCGGCTGTTGCGCCGTGTGCGGATGGGTCGGACCAGCGTACACCTTCAGCTTGCGTAACATACGCCGGCCAAGGATCGTCTTGGGGAGCATGCGGCGGACAGCCTCCCGCACTGGAAGGGTGGGACGGCGTTCGAGCAGTTTACGATACGGGATCTCCTTGAGGCCACCGATATAGCCGCTGTGGTGTTGGTAGAGCTTCTGATCCCACTTATCACCTGTGAGCCCGACCTTATCGGCATTAATAACAATTACGTAGTCGCCAGTGTCCACGTGCGGAGTGTAGATCGGCTTATGTTTTCCCTGCAGGATTGTCGCAATCTCGCTCGCCAACCGACCAAGCGGCTTTCCGTCCGCATTCACTAAATACCACTTGCGATCCCACGTCTTTCCCCGCTCTTCGTTTTTTGCTATGTATGTCCGCTGCATCATGTGCTCCTTGATTAATGTCCGATTGAGTGCCAATTATAGCGGAGCGAGAGCCACGTGTCAAAGTGGGAAGATCGAGTCTTCCGGTTCTGGCCCGACCGAGATAATTCCGATCGGCACCGAAAGCGCATCCGCGATAAACCCAAGGTAATCCCGCGCTGCACCAGGAAGTTCATCCAGGGTGCGTATCGCCCGCAGGTCCTCCTTCCAACCGGGAAGCACCTCATAGGCCGGAACGCACCTAGAGAGCTCATCAGCCGAACTTGGAAAACGGGTCATCTCTTCGCCGTCAACCCGGTAAGCACGGCAGACCTTGACCTTATCCAGGCCGGACAGGACATCGAGCTTGGTGATCGCAAGTTCGGTGGGATCATTCACCGCAACTGCGTGCCGTAGGGCGACAAGGTCAAGCCATCCGCAGCGCCGTGGCCGGCCCGTCGTCACGCCGAACTCCCCACCTTTTTTCTGGAGCTCCTGTCCTAGTGCCCCCTTGATCTCCGTCGGGAAAGGCCCAGCACCGACGCGGGTAGTGTACGCCTTCGCTACCCCAATTCGCCGGTCAACACGGGGATTAGGAACTCCGATCTCCTGCGGCAGCCCAGCGAAAGTTGTTCCCGAGGAAGTAACGTAGGGGTAAGTTCCGAAATCAAGGTCAAGGAGGGCTCCCTGTGCCCCTTCGAACAGGACCTGTTCTCCGCGGGAGAGCGCCGCCCGGATCTCTCCTGCAGCGTCCTTGATCGCTCCGATGAACGGTGCAGATGCGTGCAGAAGCTCGTCGGCGATCCTTACCGGATCGAGGGTGACGACTTGAGGTGCCGTGGGCCAGAGGCGTTTTAGAAGCTCAATTCTGGTAGCAAGACGTGTCCGTAGCCTCTCCGGTGCAAGAAGGTCACCAGCCCGGATCCCGATCCGGGCCGCCTTGTCCCGGTAAGCAGGCCCGATTCCTCGTCGGGTTGTCCCAATCGCCTTGCCGCTTCCCTCAAGCTCCTCGATCATGCGATGATAAGGGAGAATGAGATGGGCGTTCTCCGCGATGCACAGGGATGGGGGCATTCCCAAATGCGCGGCGATCGCCTCGTACTCATCCTTGAGCACCGCCATATCGATCACCATCCCGTTTGCCAAAACAGAGAGCACCCCGGGATAGAATGCCCCAGTCGGGATCTGGTGTGTCCCGAATTTCTTCCCCTGATCGATTACAGTGTGCCCGGCGTTTGGACCACCGTTGAACCGGACGACCATCGTCGCATCACGGGCGAGGAGATGAGAGATCTTCCCCTTCCCTTCGTCCCCCCACTGCATTCCAAGGACAGCAGTTGCCATCTCGCCTCCTAGCGGCTCACCCGAGAAAGACAAAAGTACACATTTCTTCCCTCGATCTCAAGTTCTTTCTCGTACTCACAGTTCGAGGCGCGGTCCTTCTTCGTCTCTACCGCCAGGGTTTCCTCGCGCACGAAGCGGTCATTGCGCGTGAGGATCTCGGTCAGCTCCGAATCGCCGTCGTAGGAAAGGCTTATCCGGTCGGTGACGGAGAAACCCGCCTCCTTGCGCAAAAGCTGGATGCGGTGGACAAGCTCACGCAGGATTCCCCTTTCCCGCAGCCGGGCATCGATCCTGGTATCAAGGAGAAGGCGCATCCCTCCTTCTTCAGAAAGGACGAACCCATCGGGCAGTGCCTCCTCAAATATGACGTCTTCCGAAATAAGCTCAACCTTCGCTCCATCAGGAAGTTCGACCGTCGCTTTGCCGGCCCCGAGGCGGGCGTTAAGGGTATCTACATCCTGCCCCTTTATCCACTCCGCTACCTTCTGTGCTTGTTTCCCAAGGCGCGGGCCGAGGGTACGGAAGTTGGGGGTGGCGACCATTCGCATGTACGGGGCGAGGTTCGAAACAAGGACGATCTCCTCAACATCCAGCTCAGTCTTGAGGAGCTCGACTACCTCCGGGGAGAGCGCGTGCTCCGCTCCTTCAACGATCACCCGCGAAAGCGGTTGCCGCACCTTGATCTGCGCCTGGTGGCGTGCCTGGTGTCCCAACGACGCGATCCTCCGGGCGAGGCCCATCGCCTCCTCTAAGGGTGTGTCAACCG
>CAZTJW010000002.1:0-20150 GCA_964613775.1 uncultured Thermotogae bacterium | reverse complement strand
TGGAAGCACAGTACGCCCGCTGGCTTGAGGTGGAGCTTGCCGCGCTTGCCGCGATGGAAAATCTGGGGGAGGTGCCAACCGGGACGTACGCGGCGGTGCAAAATAAAGTCCACGTCGACTCCGCTCGGATCGCCGAAATTGAAGCCGAGATCCGCCACGACCTGCTCGCGTTCATCCGATCGCTCGAGGAACAGGCCGGCCCGCCGGGACGATTCATCCACCAGGGACTCACCTCTTCCGATGTCAAGGACACGGCGCTTTCACTGCAAATGCGCGATGGACTTGATCTGATACTCAGGGAGGCGCAGGAGCTGAAAAGCATTCTCATCACAAAAGCGAAGGAATATCAATACCTCGTGATCGTCGGACGGACACACGGGATGCACGCTGAGCCGACGACGCTTGGGCTCAAGTTCGTCAACTGGGCAGCGGAACTCGACCGCGACATAGAGCGCTTACAGCGCGCGCGGGAGACGATCGGGGTTGGGAAGCTCTCTGGCCCAGTGGGAACCTATTCCCAGATTTCACCGAAGGTGGAAAAGATCGCGTTAAGCAGGCTCGGATTACATCCGGCCTTGGTCGCAAGCCAGATTCTCCAGCGTGACCGTCACGCCGATGTCCTCGCGGCACTCACAATTACCGGGGGCACGCTGGAGAAGATTGCCCTGGAGATCCGGAACCTATCGCGTACCGAAGTTGCCGAAGTGGAGGAACCACAGCCGGAAGGCTCGTCATCCATGCCCCACAAGCGCAACCCGATCACCGCTGAGCGGATCTGCGGGATGGCGAGGCTCTTGCGCGGGAACCTGCAAGCGGGGTTAGAGAATATCGCCCTGTGGCACGAGCGGGATATGTCTCACTCATCGGTCGAGCGGGTGATCATCCCTGATTCGTTCTTGATCCTTTACTACATGCTTGTGAAGACACGTGCGATCATCGCTGGGCTGAAGGTGAACCACGACCAGATCGCGCTGAACCTGCACCTCACGCGCGGGGCAATTTACTCCCAGGCCGTCTTGCTGGAGCTTGTAAAGCATGGCATGAAGCGCAGCGCAGCGCATGCAGCAGTGAAGCGTGTAATAAAGCGAGCAACTACTGACGAGATCGACCTTTTCACCGCCATCCGAAATGAACCTACCTTAAGCTCGTACCTTGCGGAGGCGCAGATTGACGAGGACGCATTACTATCCCGAGTGAAAGAGATGAGCCGGATGGTTATCGAAAAAGTGGCCACGGAGATCGGTTAGGATGGGACTTTTTGGACTAATCGTCATCGCGTATCTGATCGGAGCGATTCCCACTGCAGTAGCTATGGGGAAGGTTCTCAAGGGGATCGATATCCGTACGGTCGGGAGCGGGAACGCTGGGGCGACGAACACATGGCGCGTCCTCGGGTGGCGTGCCGGGGCGACGGTCCTGGCGATCGATCTCGGAAAGGGGTTGATCGCGGCGGCACTCGTCCCCAAGATCCCGATTGGGCCACTTTTGCTTAGCTCTGCGAATGTTGCGATCCTGTGTGGGTTAGCAGCGGTGATCGGACATGTCTTTCCCGTTTACATCGGGTTTCGCGGTGGGAAAGGAGTCGCCACAACGGCGGGAATGCTTATTGTGGTTGCCCCTATCCCCCTTGGGATCGGGGCTGGTATGTTTACCCTTGCATTCATCCTTACCGGGAGAATGTCGATTGGCTCGCTTCTCGGTGCGGTGAGCGTACCGATTGCGATCGTTTTCTTAGATTACTGTGGCCTTTTCACCTATCCCGTTCTTCTTCTTGCGCTTACCTCCGCCCTGGCTGCGTTCATCGCGTTTAACCACAGGATGAATATCGTCCGTCTCATGCGCGGGGAAGAGCGCCCGATCATCCGCCCGTTGTTTGGGAAGGGCCGCTGGTAGTCTGTACTCCAGTTGAGATCAGGATTTGACCGGGAGCACATCTAGTGTTACAATCCTAATGAGGTAATATTATGGAAAAAGATCCACTTAGAGAGCTACGTAATCGTAATTTGCGCAACATCGCGGTGATCACGGTGATTGTGATCCTGGGGCTGATTTTGTTTCAGTCTTGGTTTGGAGGGAACAAGCCGCAGAATAAGGTCGACTACACGACATTTATCGCATTTGTAAAGAGTAACCAGATCAGTTCAATCGTGATCAAGGATAACCGCGGCACGGCAAAGACGGTCGATGGGGGAACCGTTGTGGTTGGACTGCCCAGCGATCCGATCCTGTATGAGCCGTTGCTCGTCGATCACAACGTGAAAATCCATTTCGAGCCGCCATCGCAGAATGGCGTCTTGTGGTCGATTCTCATTGCATTCTTGCCAATCGTTCTTTTGATCGCGGTGTGGATATACTTCATGCGCCGCACTCAGGGTGGAGGCGCACTCGCATTCGGTCAATCGAAGGCGAAGCTGGTCCAGCCGTATGCTACCCAGGTGACGTTCGCCGACGTCGCTGGGATCGATGAGGTAAAGGAGGAGATGGAGGAGGTCGTCGAATACCTGAAGGACCCAAAACGGTTCTCTCGTCTGGGCGCGGAGATTCCCAAGGGGGTTCTTCTCGTCGGTGCACCGGGCACAGGAAAAACCCTGCTCGCTAAGGCGATCGCCGGTGAGGCACACGTGCCGTTCTTCTCGATCAGCGGGTCGGACTTCGTCGAGATGTTCGTCGGGGTAGGTGCAGCGCGAGTGCGCGATATGTTCGCCAAGGCGAAGGCAAGTGCCCCGTGCATCATCTTTATCGATGAGATCGACGCTGTCGGGAGAAAACGCGGTGCCGGGCTCGGCGGCGGGCATGATGAGCGCGAGCAGACCTTAAACCAGCTTCTCGCGGAGATGGATGGGTTCCAGCCGAACAAGGGGGTCATCATCCTTGCCGCGACGAACCGCCCGGATGTACTCGATCCGGCGCTCCTGCGCCCGGGTCGGTTTGACCGCAGGATCACCACCCCGCGGCCGGACATAAAAGGGCGGGAGGAGATCCTGAAACTACACATGCGTAATAAAAAGGTTGCCCCAGAGGTCGATCCGGCGATCCTTGCCCGCCGCACCCCCGGATTTGTCGGGGCAGATCTCAAGAACCTGTGCAACGAGGCCGCCTTGCTCGCCGCCAGGGGCGACAAGGGTCAGATTGAGATGTCCGACTTCGAGGAGGCGATCGACCGGGTGATCGCTGGTGTGAAACGCAAGGGGATCGTCCTAACCGAGGAGGTGCGCGAGCACATTGCCTACCACGAGTCTGGGCATGCTCTTCTGGGAAAGCTTCTTCCTAAGGCTGATCCGGTGCACCGTATCTCGATCATCCCCCGCGGGGATGGCTCACTCGGGTTTACACTGCAGCTTCCACTGGAGGACAAGTACGTCGTCTCCGAGGAGGAACTAGAGGATAAGCTCGTCACTCTGTTTGGCGGGCGTGCTGCTGAGGAGATTGTGTTCAACGAGTTAACGACGGGCGCCTACGACGATCTCAAGAAGGCGACACAGCTCGCGAAACGGATGATCGTCGAGTACGGGATGAGCGATAAGCTTGGGCCGATCAGCCTCGCGCGTGAGCACGTGAACGTCTTTTTGGGTGAGGAGATCGTAAAGAGCGATGAGCATTCAGAGGAGCTCTCCTCCCTCGTCGATTCTGAGATTCGCGGCCTCATTACCCGCTCGTATGAGAAGGCAAAGCGCCTGTTGACCGAGCATCGCTCCGCCCTCGACCGGCTGGCAAAGGTACTGCTGGAGAAGGAGGTTCTCGCCGGCAAGGAGCTCGACGAGGTGTTCTCCTCCCTTATTCCCTCCCCGGTTGCCTGATGCGCCGCGTCGTCATTCTCGGGTCTACCGGTTCGATCGGGACGCAGACACTTGATGTGATCGATCGGTTGAACCGGGCCGGATATGGTTTTTCCGTGGTCGGGCTCGGAGCGGGACGGAATATCGAGCTTTTCGCGGCGCAGATTGAACAGGTTAACCCGCAGGTGGTCTGCGTCGCCACAAATGAAGGGGAAAAAGAGCTACGGCGACGGTTCCCCGACCTCGACACGAGGGTCGGAGAGAAAGGGCTGGTCGAGCTCGCCCGGCTCGATGGGGTCGATATAGTGGTGAACGCCCTCGGGGGCGCGATTGGCCTTCCTCCTACCTTAGCTGCGCTCGAACGTGGGCGCACCGTGGCGCTCGCCAACAAGGAGAGCCTGGTGATCGGAGGGGAGCTAGTAAAGGAGGCGCTCGCGAAGTACAAAGGCGGGATCTTTCCCATCGACTCCGAACACAGCGCCCTACTCCAAGGGCTTTCCGCTGGAACCCGTGGCGAGGTGAAACGGCTCATCATCACCGCATCGGGTGGACCGTTTTTGCGGACCCCAATCGCGGATCTTGACCACGTGCGCCCGGAGGATGCTCTCCGTCATCCCAACTGGAAGATGGGACGGCGGATCACGATCGACTCGGCGACAATGGTGAATAAGGCGTTCGAAGTGATCGAGGCGCACTACCTGTTCGACATTCCCTACGCGTACATCGAGCCGATCATCCACCCCAGTTCCCTGGTCCATTCCCTCGTTGAGTATCGTGACGGCTCGGTCATCGCCCAGCTTGCCGTTCCGGACATGCGTATCCCAATTCAATATGCGCTTGTCTATCCCGAACGCCCGAATACCGGCCTTCCGCGGCTCAACCTCACGGCCGTCGGCCCGCTCACGTTCGAACCGCTCGATCCGAAGCGTTATCCTGCCTTCACAACTGTACTTTCTGCAGCAAGGTACGAAGGGACCGCTCCAGCGGCGGTAAACGCGGCTGACGAGGTCCTCGTCGAACGGTTCCTTTCCGGAGAGATCCCGTTCACCGCGATTCCCCGTGGCATCGCCGCAACACTTGCTGCGTGGAAGGACGAACATGAACTGAGCCTGGAAGCGATTCAGGCTACTGATGGCTGGGCACGCACGTTTGTGCGTAGCCTTTCCTTTTGAAGCCCGGTATTTAAGCCTATATAATCGCGGGGTGATCCAGAAGGAGGATGTAATGACTATTACAAATGATCAAGTACGCACTGCGCTTACGGACGTAATCGACCCCGAGCTTGGGATAAATGTGGTCGATCTTGGGCTAATTTACAATATCCAGATTGAAGAGAAGAAGATCTCAGTCGACATGACCCTCACCACCCCGGGTTGCCCACTTGCTGGAATGCTTTCTGGTAGCGTTGAGCAGGCACTGCGCGAGGCGTTTCCTGGAATGGACGTGGAGGTAAGCCTTGTCTGGGATCCGGCGTGGACCCCGGACATGCTCTCCGATTCGGCTAAGGCACAGCTCGGCTACATGCGTTAGATGTCTCAGGTTTGCGTTCTGTGTGGCAAGCGCCGGGGAACTCGTTATTGTCCCGCTCTCGGTGGGTACATCTGTTCCCGCTGCTGTGGGGAGAAGCGACTGGTGGAGATCGCTTGCCCGGCGAGCTGTCCATACCTGAAGCGGCATGAGGCGTTTCAGCAGGAGAAAAGCAAGGGGCGCTATCGTGAAGCATGGATGCAGGTGAACGCGGACATCAAGGATGATTCAGACGTGCTCTACGCGGTGTTCGCCGTCGAACGCGCGGTGAAACAGGCGGAGATGGAGCTGGAAGAGCTGACGGACGCGGAAGTGGCAGCCGGCCTGGCTGATGTCGATCGTCGGTTGAGTCCAATCGTGCTCATCGATCACCCTTCCACTCCGTGTGGAAATATCATGTGGAATCTTCTCACCGCCCTGATGGAAGAGAGGAATATCCCGCGCGAGCGGATGCGCGACGCGGTGCAACGGGAAACGCGAGTGTGCACCGCGCTATCCGATCCGCACGTACCGCGTGCCTTTCTGCATGGCCTGATTGGGTGGATGAACGAATTTTCATCCGAAACGGGGAAACAACCGTCCCCGTTTATTATCACCCCGGATGATATCAGGTGAGACGAGTCGCTATTCTCCATAACCCGCTTATTTTGACGTAAAATGTGTAGAACACGACCCCAGCGAGGATCGCGGTGAACACGAATCCAGGCAGGTTCCATCCCGTTAACCCCAGCTTCACCCCCCACACGACCCCGTACAGGAGTGCGCATCCGAGGAGGATCTTTCCCATGATGGTTACTGAATTGCGCAGCGGCCCGATTCGCCCAGCAAGGGCGATAAACAGGACCAGTGCGTTTACGATCCCGGAGATTGACGTAGCGAGGGCAAGGCCATTGACGCGAAACGGTCCAATGAGGATCAGGTCAAATGCGACGTTCGCTGCCACTGCGCATGCCGAGGCGATAAGCGGGTAGACCGTCTTTCCCAATGCGTAGAACGCGCGTGTGAACGTGTACACAAGCCCGTACGGAAGAATCCCGATAAGGTAGAAATAGAGGACGCTGGTGGTGCGTGCGGTGTCCTGCGGGGTGAAATTCCCATGTTGAAACAACAGGGCGATGATTGGCCGGCCGAGGGCGTACAGCCCGACCATCGCGGGAAGGAGGACGAGCATCCCCGCCTCGATCCCGGTGCGCAGTTGCGTGCCGAACAGGCGATCATCCCCATGGGCAACGGCGCGGGAGAATCGGGGGAGGAGCGCGGTGGCGATGCTTACCGCGAACATTCCCAGGGGGAGCTGAAACAGGCGCATTGCGTACTGCAGGGATGAGATCGCCCCGGTTGCCAGGTAGGAGGCGAGTTTGTTGTCGACGAGGAGGTTGATCTGGGTCACGGCGAGCGCGATGGCAGCCGGCGCCATTAGCTTCCCCATTCGTCGCACCCCAGGATGGAGCGGCCATACGGAGAAATGGAAACAAAAACCGGCCTTTACGACGGCGGGAACCTGAAACAGAAGCTGCCCCGCTCCGCCGATGAGCGCCCCGATGGCCAGGCCGAGGATCGGAGGGTCGGAATGGGGAGCGATGAGTAACGCGCCGCTGATCATCCCCAGGTTGAACATCACCGGGGCCAACGCCGCGGCGAAGAAGCGGTGGTGCGCGTTCAGGATCCCCATAAACACGGCGGCGAACCCGACGAGCGCGATGAACGGGAACAGGACCTGGGCAAGGTGGATGGATAACTGCATCTTCTCCGGCGAAAACCCACTTGCCAGAAACGGGAGGTAGTACGGGGCGAGAAATACCCCCGCCCCGACGACGGCGGGGAAGAGAAGGAGCAGAAGCGAAAGGACGTTATTCGCCAGGCGGTTTGCCTCTCGATCTGCCACCAAGGCGTCGGTGTAGACGGGAATGAACGCAGTGGACAGTGCCCCTTCCGCAAGGAGTTGACGGAGGAAGTGAGGGAGGAAGAACGCGATCAGAAAGGCATCGTAGGCAGCGCTCGCTCCGAACTGGTCGGCGATCGTCATGTCGCGGAACAGCCCAAACACGCGGGAGATCCCAGTGGCTAAAACGATAAGTAAAACGTCCTTTGCCAGGCGCTTCATCGCCCGGTCGGGACGAGGAGAAGCCCTACCGCTACCTCCCCCCCGCTCGCGACCTCGCGGTAAGTTGCGCCTTCCTTGAACACAAGCGAGCTTGTGTGACCGCCGTCAAACGCGATTGCATTGCTGATCCGTACAGGAAGCGCATGCAGAATCGAGAGCAAGTCATGAAAGTTTGCACCGACACTCGTCTCATCTTTGACCACGGTGAGGAGGATCAGCCCGCCGAGGGGATCGGTGGCAAGGACACTGCGCGCCGCCCGGCCGGTGACAAGATATGATCCTGCATCGAATCCCTCCGCCGGGGGGTTGAGGACGTCCTTTCCCGCGGAGATGAGGAGTGGGCCAGCGCTCACCGCATCCGTGATCATCAGGTTTCCCTGGTCAAGGGTGTATTCCAGACTTGCTTTGTCTCCCACTGAGATTCCTTCTAGCCGTGCCCGCGCTGCTCCACACGCCACAACTAGGGTGGTGGTCCGATTGGGGATAATGTACGGCGCGTCCTCCACTGAGACGACGTGTCCGCTGGCGACTTTCACCACCCGGAACATGTCCGGAGTAATCCCTGTACGAATCGGCCCGGCATAGCCGGGGGTGTACGCGATGGCCTCATCCTGCTTAATTGGGCGGTTCACATCGTCGACCGCGATCTTACCCATATCGGTGCGCAGGTAAATCTTGACATGTGGGGTGAAGAACGTGAGCTTGCCGAATAGATCGATCCCGAGCGCCGCGCGGCGTTTATAGTTAGAGCTTAAAACCTCGCCATTTATGATCAGCAGTCCAATCGGATCGTCCGTCTTTGTATCGAAGAAGTTCGCGTTTATCCCCGCGGCTGCCCCATGGGCGCGCGCGATGTCTGCAAGCGCGGCGAGGGTCCCCACCCCGGTCTCCGGCACCGCCGGCACGAGGCGATAGTGCATGCTCCAATCCTCGATGTACAGATAGTGGATCTTCACCGGCCCATTCCCGAGGTCGGTGGTGATTTCGTGGTAGGTAATCGCGGACGAAACCTGTGTTTGTGACTCGCTTCCCGTGCGGTGGTCGAACGTCAAGCTCACCGAGTAAAATCCCGGAGCGGTGAACCGCTTTATTACCGGGATCGAGCCCGCAGCTGCATCGATCGTTACGGTGGCCGTGGCGTGCGCTGCCGTGGTCAGGGAGACTTCATGTACCACACCGCCGGTTACCGTGACATCGCGTGGCGCCGTGGCCAAACTGGTATGATAAAAAGTGACGACGAATCGACCGGCACCTGATTTTACCAACATATAAGGTACAAACGCGGAAAATCGGGCGGTCACCCGGTCCGACTTGCACTCGACTGAGTTGAGCGGTACGGGCACGGTTTCTACGTACACATCATCGCCGATCTTGTGTACCTGCGCGCCAGCGATCTGGGCCAACTGCGCCAACCGGATGTAGTAGACCCCATCCACACTGATGAACGCACTCGGAGTGAATCCCTGCTCACCTTCAGCAGATCGCAACTGCAACTCGTTATCGCCGGATGCTACTTCCACTCCCAGCAACAGGCCGAGCTCACGCAGCGGAACGAAAAGATCGCCTCCCCGCAGGAACGCGGGATGGTGCAGTGTCAATTCCTCTCCGTTGAGGAACAAACCGCCCGCCGCGGCCAGGGAAGGCAACGCGATGACAAGTGTGATTAACAGAGCTATTCCAAGCTTCGGCCCGCCCCGCATGCGGGTTAAGCCTCCTCCGCGCTCTCCTTATCCACGCGGATGCGCGCTTCGACCGCGATATCCTTATACAGGTTGATCGTCACTGAATGCGCCCCCACCCTCTCAATCGGGCGGTCGAGCTGCACGCGGGAGGCCTCGATCTCCTCCCCTAGCTCCTCCTTAATCTTACTGACGATATCCTCGGTCCGTACTGAGCCGTACAGGCGATCATCGTCATGTGCCTTACGCACGAAGACAAACGTCTTATCCGCAAGCGCGTCGCGCAAGCGCAACGCCTTTTCTCTCCGTGCCTCAAGCTTGGCCTCTTGCTCTGCCTTTGCCTTGGCATAGTGCGCGATGTTGTGCGGTGTCGGCGCGGCAGCGAGACGCTTGGGAAAGAGATAATTGCGTGCGTACCCGTCCGCAACCTCCACTACTTCCCCAACGTGTCCCAATGGCTCAATTGTCGTGGTTAAAAGTACCCTAGCGATTGGCATCACCCCTCTTTAGATCTCGCCTCCATTTTAGTGATCATGAGGCTACAGATCAAACACAGCTATTTTTGACGCGCGAACTCTTCGCGCACACGGGCGACGAGCGCCGGATCGGTGAAAAGATCAATTGCGGTCATCGCCAGCGCCTTAGCGGCGATGAGCATCACGTCGAGCCCGCGCTTGGAGATCGCTGCCTGCGCGAACTCGCGCGAGTGCGCGGCCACGTCGTGGGGACAGATCCTGATGTAGGCGTGGATCGCTGGCACAACCTGCGACACGTCTCCCATGTCGGTCGATCCCATCCCGGCGTCGGGCGGCGGGGGATCGAGCGGCTCACCGAGCTCCGTCAGGTTTTTCACAAACGCCTCTCCCAATGCATGATTAGGGCGCATCGCCTTGTACGAGTGGCCGACGATGTTGAAACTCATGGTCGCTCCGGTGGCAAGAGCCGCCCCCTCAGCACAATGGCGCAGCTTCTCCAGCAGCTCATCGCGGTAACCGGTCTCCGGCGCGCGCACGTAGAAATTGGCGCTAGCGTGTTCCGGCACGATGTTCGGTTTCATCCCCCCATCAGTGATGATCCCATGGATACGCGCCCCGTCCTTTATGTGTTGACGCAGGGCGTTTATCCCATTGAACGTCTGGATCACCCCGTCGAGGGCGTTAATCCCCTTCTCCGGCGACCCGGAGGCATGCGCCGCCTTGCCGTGAAACTCGATCATCACCTCAGTGATCGCCAAGCTCCCGCGGTCGACCACGGTGTGGGATGAGGGATGGAACATCATCGCCGCGTCGATGTCATCAAACAGGCCGGCGTCAACCATGATCACCTTCCCTCCTCCTCCCTCCTCGCCTGGGGTGCCGAAGAATACCAACCGACCCGGCAATTTCTCTTTTACCGCTCCCACCGCTAGCGCCGCCCCGAGTCCGGCAGCGGCGATTAGGTTGTGTCCGCAGGCATGGCCGATCCCGGGAAGGGCATCGTACTCGCCAAGTATCGCCACAGTCGGTCCGTCGCTCGCCACGGGATGTTCGGCCCTGATCGCCGTGGCAAGGCCGGCCACGCCGAGCTCCACGTTGAATCCTCCGCCTGTCAATTTATCGGCAAGAAGCTTGGCCGCACGGTGCTCCGCAAACTTGAGCTCGGGATGCTCATAGATGTTGCGGCTCACCCCGATCAGCATCTGCGCTAACTCATCCACGTGGGCACACGCCTGTTGTTTCACGTCGTTCATTTTGCCCCTCCTTATCACTTCTGGTTCATGATGATACTACGCGAGCGGGCCAGGCGTAGGCCTCCGAACGGGCGTCACTTTTTCCCAGCGATGCATTCCTCGAATATCGAAACGAGCCTGCTTGTTGCGTTCTGCGCCGATAGGTCCTGAGCACGTGCCAACGCGCCGTCCCTCAGCTTACGGTAACGTTCGGGATCGTTGAGCACAGAAAGCGCCGCACGGGCGAATTCCTCCTCGTCCTCGTGGACCAATACCCCGCTTACCCCATTCTGTACCACGTCGAGCACCCCCAGTTCTCCGATCGCCACCGAAGGCGTTCCCCCGGCCATCGCTTCGAGCAGCACCATCCCCTCGGTCTCGGTTTTAGAGGCAAACAGGAACAGATCCGCCTGTTTATACAGATCAACAAGACGGGGGTGATCAAGGAACCCGGTAAAGATCACCGCGTCGGCGAGCCCCTCCGCACGCACGATTTCCGTGAGCGGGCGGCGGCGCGGCCCATCCCCGGCGATCACCAACACGGAACTGGGGTCCGCGGCGTGTAACCGTTTGTACGCGCGCAGGAGGAACGGGAGGTTCTTCTCCACCGCCAGGCGGCCGGCGTACAGGTAGAGATGCGCTTCAGGGCTGATACCAAGCTCGTGACGCGGATCCCACGCCGGTGGGCGCTGGAACAGGTCAAGGTTTACCCCGGACGGGAGAACATAGATCGGACGGTGTACCCCGTAACTTTCAAGCGCTTCCTTCATCGGGGTGGACGGAGCAGTGACCACCGTGCATCGGTTGCAGAACGCCGCGGTGAGCTCCTCGGTCGTTCGCTTCGGTGGCCGCAGGGGAAACGGGAGGTAATGTCGGTACTCAACGAGGTGGGTGTGGTACGTGTGCACGTGCGGAATGTGATAACGTCTCGCGGCGCTCAATGCGACGAGCCCAAGTGAGAACGGAGTGTGACTGTGGATGATGTCGAGGTGCTTGAATGTGCGTGCCGCACGCCGGTTGTAGGGAAGGGCAACGCGGCTCGCCTTGTGAAATACGAACCGTCGCGACCGGAACCGGTACACGTGCTCATCATTGTCCCGCGCTCCAATGTAGGCAGGAACGTACACGTACACTTCATGCCCCAACCGCTCAAGCTCCTGCTTGAGCCACGAGACGACCGTCGTCACCCCGCTTATCTCCGGAAGGTATGCGTCGGAGAACAGGCCGATCCTCAACTTTCCTCCCGTTTGTATACACGCCTTCCCCCGACGAACGTCATCACGACCGTGATATCGGAGATACGATCGGAAGCGCGCTGGGGATCACTGTCCAGAACAACGATGTCGGCGGACATCCCCGGCACGATCTTCCCTTTCCTATCTTCCTCGCCGGATAGGTACGCCCCGGCCGTGGTGTAGCTATAAATTGCCTCTTCTACGCTCACCCGCTGCACTGAGTGGGGCGCGTTCACCGCGGCGTGGATCCCGTATAACGGCGAGAAGGGCATGCAATCAGATCCAAACGCAAGTGGGATCCCGGCGTCGAGCACCGCCCGGTGCGGGTCGATCTGCTGGTCGCGTTCCTCGCCCAGACTTTGCGCGTACATCTTCCCCGGCCCAGACCAGTTCGCCGCGAAGTTGGGCTGCATCGAGAGACAGATGCCGAGCTCTTTAGCGCGCACGAGATGCTGCGCGGTAGGAAGCTCGAAGTGTTCGACGCGGTGACGCAGCTTTGGCGACGTCCCCGCACGTGCGTGCGCATGCAGTACCTGATCGATCGCGCGGTCCCCGATCGCGTGGATCGCCGTCTGTAGCCCGGCCGCGTCCGCGTCGCCGATCAACCGGGTAAGGTCATCGTCGGAGTAAATGAGGTTGCCGTGTCCGCCCGTGGCGTACGGTTGGCGCAGTGCTGCGGTGTGAGCCCCGATCGATCCGTCGGAGAATAGCTTTACCCCACAGATCCGCAGCCACTCGTCCCCGAACCCTGATTCGATCCCCAGTGCCTGTAGGTGTTTAAGTGTACCCACCTCCGGGTACAGGGCGACACGTAGCCCGAGTGTCCCGCGCGTCCGCATGTACACCGGGGTCTCAGTGGGGGTGGACATGGCATGGACGGACGTAATCCCAAGCGTGTGGGCGTATCGCGCCGCGGTGCGCAGCGCGGAAGTCATGGTGGTCTCGTCGGGAGCGCCCGCGCGGAGCAAAGCGGATGCCGCGCCCTCGCGCACGCACCCAGTAGCGATATCGACCTGAGATGGATCCGTATCTTTGGGAAGGGACCGGAGCGCAACGCTATTCGCCGTGAGCACGTGCCCGTCCACCCGCACCGCGACGATCGGGTTCTCTTTGGATAGGCTGTCGAGCTCCATGCGCGTGAGGTAGCGCCGCTCGCGCCACGTGCTCTCGTCCCAGCCACGCCCGATCACCCATTCCCCGGTCCCGCGAGACCGGCACGCCGCACTGAGCGCTGCAAGCGTCCCATCTCGGGACAAGCCGGAGAGCTCAACGGTGAACCCAATTTGCGTCAGGCCGGTGTGAATGAGGTGAGTGTGCGCATCGATAAACCCTGGTAGGACGGTGGCTCCCCCAAGAGCGATGACCTGCGTGTGGGCTACCGCGTGTGCTGTAACCTCATCCTCTCTGCCGACGGAGATGATACCATCCCTACCGAACGCGATCGCCTCCGCGCCGGGCACAGTAGGAAACACACCATCGATTAGGATCGTCTCCGCCCTGTCCATCGTATTTTTGATTCTAGATCAACCGGGTCGCCCTGGCAATGAGAAACCTAGGCGTGACGTCATAGTTATTCTCGTACCGCGGCGTACAGGATCTCCAAAAATCGCGCCCGTGATGCTTCAAGCACCACGTCCACGTTCGGCGTGTTGCGCGTCACCCCGAAGTGGTCGACCACCGTTGCCCCGCGGGTGAGTTCGCTCTTCGTTTCGATCGCCACGTGGAGGCGGCGAGTGACGGTCGCCACGCGCGGATCGATTGCTACCGCCATAGCGATCGGGTCGGGAAGGTCAAATCCCGGGAGCATCAACTGTTCCATCCCAAACTTGCGCAGGCGTCGCTGAATAGAGACGCAGAACTCCCCGAGCGGGGACGTGTGGCGTAGCCGTTCTGCATCGTCGTCGGTGAACACCGCGTAGCGCTGCGAGATGTCCCATCCGACCATCGTGATCGGAATTCCCGATTCGAGCACGATTTTCGCCGCTTCGGGATCGACCCAGATATTGTACTCCGCTGCTGGGACGACGTTCCCATGTCCATGCCCGATCCCGCCCATGACCACACACCGGTTCACCAGCCCGGCGATCTCTGGGGCACGGGTGATCGCAACTGCAAGGTTGGTCAATGGTCCGAGGGTGACGAGGGTAATCTCTCCGGCGAAGCGGGTGATCGTATCGATAATTACGTCAACCGCGTGCCCCGGCGCGGGGGCCCGTCCGGCAAGCGGAAGCCCAATATCCCCCATCCCGTCCTCCCCGTGCACGAACTGTGCGGTCTCGAGCGGGCGCAGAAGGGGCTTGGCGACCCCTGCATATACCGGCACACCTCCACCACACAGTTCCACGGTGTACAAGGCATTTTGCACTCCTTGGTTAACCGGAACGTTCCCTGCCACCACGGTAATCGCTTCTACCGCAATTCCGGACGTGTTAAGCGCCATGACAAGGGCGACGGCATCATCGGATGCGGTATCGGTATCAATGAGAAAGTGACGCAACGCAATTCCTCCCTGTCCCGTCGGTTAAAAAAGCGTACCGGATCTTGCCCTCCCGAGCAACTTTTGAGATCATATCAGCCATTGCCGCTTTCTTTGCTCGCATTCCATGCAGCGATATAATGAGCTTGTGTGGTATACATACAAAAGGAGGAGCGTTAGCGTGTTTCGTTTTCACTTGGGCATCATCCTTTTTTTACTGTTTCTTACCGCATTTGTCCCGGTTGTATGGGGTGATACAGTTCAGCTTCGCGTGAGCCTTCCCCCGGTGATGGGGTCGGTCCCGATCGCGTTAGCAAGCAACTGGGGTTTGTTCGCCAAGCATGGTGTGGACGTGCAGGTGATCGGGCTGAGCGATAACCAGGCGCGCAGCCTTGCCCTGATGGCGGGAAACATCGACGCGATGGTGTGCGATCTTACCACTGCTGTTCTCCTGTACACGTCAGGAACGAAGATCGTGATCACAAGCACCGCATATACTCCGACTCAGAGCGGGAGTCTGGCCCTCCTGTCGCAGAGCTACTTTCATATCAATTCGATTCCCGACCTACTCGCGCAGACCCAGGCCGGGAGCAACCTTAAGTCGATTGCCATCACCCCAATGAGCAACATTGAGTACGACCTCGACACCTTGATGGATCATCTCGGGTACAAGATCGATCCGGATAAGGACTATTCCTATTGGTATGATTTGTTGCAGGTGGCGACATTTCTCTCTCTTGGTTCGGTGTACGCCGCTGTCCTCCCCGAGCCATACGTCACTTACATCAGTAACTATCCGTCCTTGATGAAGAATAGCCACATCATCCACCTCTCCGACTTTGCTGGGGTCGATCTTCTCCCGAGCGTCGTCGTATTCCGCCGTGATTTTGTGAATGCCCATCCCGACATGGTCGTGCGGTTCTACGCCGCCTACCGTGAAGCGGTAAACCGGATCAATTCCTCCACCAAACAGGAGCTTATCGCGCTGGGAATAAATGATGCGCTCGCCCTATTCTTTCCGGGGATGAGCGAGGATGCGGTCCCGCCCGGGATCATGGACACGTTTACCATTCCCCATTTTCCCCTTCCCGGATTAGTGGAAAGAGAGCAGTTCAATGCGGTGATCAACTGGATAAACGCTAAGCGTTACACATGGAAGCATCCCACTTATGAGGAGTTGACCACCGATCGATTCGTGAAATGATTGATGTGCGTTCCCTGACGATCGATTACGGTGAAGGCAAGAAGGACGTGGTGCGTGCAGTTACCGGAGTGTCCTTTTCCTTGAGGAAAGGACATAGCCTCGCGCTGATCGGCCCATCCGGATGTGGCAAGACGACGATTCTGTTTGCCATCGCTGGGCTTCTCTTTCCAACGGCGGGGACGATCACGATCGACGGGGCCGCGGTCACTGGCCCACGGCGAGACGTCGCACTGATCCTTCAAAACGCTGGGCTCCTCCCGTGGAAGACGGTGTGGCAGAACGCCAACCTATCCCTTCTCCTTGCTGGGGGCTATCCAAAGCAGAATGCGGGTGCTGTGCTTGATGAATTGGGATTAAGCAAGGTGAAAAGCCGGTTTCCGGCCGAGCTTTCTGAGGGGATGAAGCGGCGGGTGGGGATCGCTCGCGCCCTGTCCACCGCGCCGACGGTGATGTTGATGGATGAGCCGTTGGCAAGCCTCGACACCCTTACCCGGGAACGGATTCAGGACCTGTTCCTCACCCTGTGGCATGACCATAAATTCTCCCTCATCCTTGTCACTCACAACATTGAGGAAGCGGCGTTCCTCGGCGAAGAGATCATTGTTTTGACCGAACAGCCGGCGCGGATCAAGGAACGCATAGAAAATTCGGGGATGGGGAGTCTGGATTACCGGGAGAGCATGGAGTTCGCGCGTACAGTGCGCGCGGTGCGGGAGGCGCTCGAAGGATGAAACATGTGTTGACTTATGTGATCAGTGTGTGTGTGCTTCTGTTCCTATGGGAAATGGCGAGCGTCGCGGTGAACGCGATCAATCACGCATCGCTCCTCCCAGATCCGTTTAATGCCCTATCCCAGGTGGTGAAGAACGCACATGAGCTCCAGCGTCACTTCTTGGCAAGCGCATGGCGGCTAATCCTTGCCATCTTGATCGCCCTCGCCACCGGTGTGCCACTCGGACTGGTGACTGGGCGGGAGCCGGTGCTCGACCGGTTCTTCTCCCCGATGATCTACATTACCTACCCAATTCCCCAGGTAGCACTGATCCTATTTCTGTTCGTGGTGTTTGGGATTGGGAGCGCCACCAAGGTGGCGATAGTTGCTCTCGCGTTGTTCTTCCAGATCCTCGTCTCGGCACGGGGGGCGGCAAAGAACATCCCAGAGGAGTACGTGATCAGTGTGCGTGCCGCCGGGGCGAACCGGTGGCAGATCTACTGGCATGTCATCATCCCGGCGAGCTTGCCGGACATCCTGACAAGCGTGCGGGTGAGTATCGGGTTGGGAATCGCGTTTTTGTACATCGCAGAAACAAATGCGGCCTTGGGTAATGGTCTCGGTGGTTACATCAACAAACACATGCTGTTTCAGCGCGACCGCGCATTCGCCGGGATCATCGCCCTTGCCCTGCTCGGCCTCATCCTCTATTTGGCGGTCGATGGGCTGGAACGGATCCTGTGCCGTTGGAAGTACGTCGCACGTCGATCGCGTTGATCATCGGTTGAAAGTGGAGTAGGATCGTGAATATGGAACTAACGCGGCTATACATCGTGGCCAATGAAACGAAGGAAGGGGCGCTGCGTGCCCTGGCTATCCTCAAGGCGTGGTGCAGCGTCAATGGGATCCAGGGGATACAAGTTGATCGGGAACTCCCACGGGCCGATCCGGAGGGAGCGCTTGTCGTGGCGTTGGGCGGCGATGGGACCGTGTTGCGTGCGGCGGGACTGTTCGTGGACATGGAAATCCCGATTCTCGGCGCCAATTTAGGCTCGCTTGGATTCCTCGCCCAGATCAAAGCGAATGCGCTCACCCAGGCATTGGAGGAGGTACGGCGGGGGCAGTTCACCGTCGAGCCGCGCATGCGGATCGCCTACCACGCTTCTGAGCGGACTGGGACCGTGCTTAATGACCTTGTCCTCCTCGGGGACGGCCCGACTAGGTTCTGCGAGCTTGACCTGACCGATGCCCGTGGGAATGTGATCGCCACCTACCCGGGCGATGGATTGATCATCTCCACCCCAACCGGGTCAACGGCGTACAACTTGTCCGCCGGGGGGCCGGTGATCGTCCCGCAGGCGGAATGCATCGTGGTCACTCCGCTTGCCACGCACCGCCTCGGGTTGCGCCCGCTCGTCTTCCCGGCAGAGGTAACACTGACGGTGCACATACGTACAAAAGTGGGACTCATCGCTGATGGGGACGAGATCGCCCACCTTTCCCAGGGAGACACGCTTACCGTGACCCACGCTCCCCGTTCTACCTTACTCATCAATGTCGGCGATACCCGTCCGTTCTTCCGATTTCTCGCGGAAAAGCTCAACTGGGGAGCGCACACGCGCCGCAAGGGTAACCCCCTTTAGTTTTGGTCTTCGTGCCGTATAATGGGAACGGCATATGCCAAGAGGTGATAGCGATGGTGAAAAAGGGAACGTTTCGCGTTAAAAGCGGGCTGGCGGAGATGCTGAAGGGCGGAGTGATCATGGATGTCACTACCGCCGAGCAGGCGAAGATCGCCGAGGCCGCAGGTGCAGTGGCAGTGATGGCCCTGGAGCGGGTTCCTGCGGATATCCGTGCCCAGGGTGGAGTGGCGCGTATGGCTGACCCCGCCAAGGTAAAGGAGATCATGGAATCTGTCTCCATCCCGGTGATGGCCAAGTGCAGGATTGGCCACTTCGCTGAGGCGCAGATCCTCCAAGCGCTTGAGGTGGACTACATTGACGAGTCCGAGGTTCTTACCCCGGCTGATCCTAAATATCACATCGATAAGTGGGCGTTCGCTGTTCCGTTCGTGTGCGGAGCGCGCGACCTTGGGGAGGCATGCCGGCGGATCGGCGAAGGGGCGGCAATGATCCGCACCAAGGGCGAACCCGGAACGGGAAATGTCGTGGAGGCGGTGAAGCACATGCGGATTATGAACGAGCAGATTCGTGCCGTGCTTGCTGCGCCTCCGGACGAGCTGATGCGGATGGCGAAGGAGATGGACGCTCCGTATGAAATCCTGCTTTTAATCCGCGAGAAAGGGAGGCTGCCGGTGGTGAACTTCGCCGCTGGCGGGATCGCTACTCCAGCCGACGCCGCGTTGATGATGCAGCTCGGGGCGGACGGGATCTTCGTCGGAAGCGGAGTATTCAAATCGTCCGACCCGGAGCGGCGGGCGCGGGCGATCGTCCAGGCGACGACCCACTACAACGAGCCTAAGGTCCTGGCCGAGGTTTCGGCCGGGCTTGGGGAGGCGATGTCCGGGATCGAGATCGAAAAGATCCCACCGCACGAGATGATGCAGGTCCGCTAGTGAAAGGTGAAATTGGAGTCCTCGGCCTGCAGGGAGCGGTGCGTGAGCACCTGGCGAGCTTGTCTCGCCTTGGGATCGCCGGGCGAGCGGTTAAAGAGGTCGATGAGCTGCGCGGGTTAAGTGGGTTGATCCTCCCCGGCGGGGAATCGACCGCAATCTCGCTCCTCGCTGGTGGGGAACTTTTAGAAAAATTGCGGAAAATGGCCGAAGAGGGGTTTCCGCTGTTCGGGACGTGCGCGGGGATGATCCTCCTGGCACGCGCGATCGAAGGACGAGAGGATTCCTACATTCGAGCGATCGACATCACGGTCGCGCGCAACGCGTCCGGCCGTCAGGTAAATAGCTTTGAGACGACGTTAAAGATCGAGGGGATTGGGGACGACGTGCCGGCGGTGTTCATCCGCGCCCCGTACATCACCCGCATGGGTCCAAGGGTGAAACCGCTGGCTTCCCATAACGGAACGGTGGTGATGGCGCAGGAGGGAAACGTATTGGTGAGTAGCTTCCATCCCGAGCTCACTGACGATCTACGGGTTCACCAATACTTCAGCAAAATAGTAGAAAAATATGAAATGGAGGTATAAAAATGGCAAAGGTAGCAATCAATGGGTTTGGCCGGATCGGTCGAGCGTTTTTCCGCATTGCCTATGGGGATCCAAAACTGGACATCATCGCGATCAACGATCCGTTCATCGCACCGCAAACGGCGCGGTATCTCCTCGTTCATGACACGGTCTACCATCGCTATGGGCGCGAGGTTATAGCCAAGGAGAACGGGATCGAAGTCGATGGGAAGTTTATTCCCCTCCTTTCCGAGAGGGATCCAAAGAACCTGCCGTGGGGGAAGAACGGGGTTGACTTGGTGATCGAATCGACCGGGGTGTTTCTCACGCGGGAGAAAGCGTCCCTCCACCTGCAGGCCGGGGCGAAGCGGGTCCTCCTCTCCGCTCCGCCGAAGAGTGACGACATCCGCCAGTTCGTGTATGGGGTGAACCATAAGGACTACGATCCGGCCAAGGACAAGATCCTCGCTGCTGCATCGTGCACGACGAACTCATTCACTCCCGTGGCGTACGTGTTGGAAAAGGAGTTTGGAATTGTGCATGCGTATCTTACCACCGTGCACGGCTACACCGCTGATCAGCGCCTCGTCG
>CAZTJW010000001.1:0-20233 GCA_964613775.1 uncultured Thermotogae bacterium | reverse complement strand
CATGCGCGGCGGGCATCGCGTGGGGCAACCGCGCTTAATAACGTACACCCGTTCTCCATGATGCGCGCTGGGAAAACCTGGTACTTCTGCCATAATGGGACGATAGACGATCCGGTTATTGGAAAATATCCCTGTGATTCCGACTCAGCCCGTTATTTCCACTACCTCCTTGACCGATTCGATGTGCGCGATCCGGAGAGGAGCTTGTCTCGTGCAGTGGCCACGCTTGCTGACTACACAGCAGTCAACGCGTTCCTCTTCACTGCCGGGCGGTTGTGCGTGATCAATCGCTACAAAAAATATCCTCGCTATTACACGATGTACCGGGCGGGTTCGCTTTTCTCGTCCGAGCCGCTTTTCGAACTCGCTACGGATTGGACCCCGCTGGAAAACGGGACGATCATCTGCCTTGAGCAATGACCACTCTGGGAATTGAATTACTGAAGCGCACCGGGATTGAGTTCGACGTACTTACTTACCGGTATCGGGAAACAGGCGCTCTTCCTGCGGCGCACGCCCTTGGCCTTTCCCCGACCGTGGTAGTGAAGAGCCTGGTCTTTCGGAGTGATACTGGTGATTATCTATTCGCTCTGATTGACGGAGCAGGGCGGGTGAGCGGGAAGAAGCTCGCGCGGGCGAGTGGACACAAACGTGTGGGTGCGGCGGCACCACGGGACGCCGAACGGATCACCGGCTATCAGGTGGGAGGGATCAGCCCGCTCGGGGCGAAGCGTGCGCTTCCTGTGTTCCTCGATCGGCGGACTGCGGAGTCCGAAGAGGTCGTGATCAACGCTGGGGGGCGCGGCACAATGGTTAGGTTGAAAACGATCAAGCTCGTGCAGATCACCGGTGCGCGGATCGCTGACATTCGCGTGCCGTAGTTTTGTTTACGCCCGTTATTCCTTGAATGTTCGCTGGTCTAGAGTTATACTTTATGGAAGATTTTGCGAAAGACATTCACGACCGGAAAGAATACGATCCAAAGTTTTCCCGAATGGGAGAAGGGGGTGAGTATGCCATTTTATCGCTATGAATGTGAAAATTGCGGGTTCGAGTTCAAAATCTTCCAGACGGATGGAGACAGCGAATCAGTCGTGTGCCCTAACTGTGGAAGCAAAGAAGTGCGGCGGCTCCTCCCCCGCGTCGGGGTGATCTACAAAGGGAACGGGTTTTACACCACGGATTACCGGAAGAAGAAAGAACCGGCCGCTTCTTCTAGCGCTGGCAAGGCCAGCAACTCCCCCTCGAGTTCCGCCAGCAAAAGCGAAGCGTAGATCAGTTAAAAATCTAAGAGGTGAATCTATTGATCTCTGGGGATGACATTAAGCGGATAAAGCTTCAGTTTGCCTCGCCCTCCGTGATGCTCAGTTGGTCACATGGAGAGGTGACCGAATCGGAGACGATCAACTACCGTACCCACCGCCCGGAACGCGGTGGGCTGTATGCGGAGGAGATCTTCGGTCCGGAGAACGACTATGAGTGCGCGTGCGGCAAGTACAAGGGGAAAAAGTACGAGGGAATTACGTGTGAGAAGTGCGGCGTGCTCGTGACAGACTCCTCGGTGCGCCGCGTGTTCATGGGGCACATTGCTCTCGCTAGTCCGGTGGTCCACTTCTGGTACCTGAAGGGGGTCTCAAGCCTGTTGAGCCGCCTTCTCGGGATGAAGAAGAAGGAGCTACAACGGATCGCATATTACGAGACCGAACCGCTCGAGCAATCACTGTACATCGTTACTTCCTCTGATTGTAAGGAGGTTCGCCCTGGGGAGACCCTGTATTCCACCGAGGTGGATATCTTATCGAGCGCGTTCCCGTTCTCTGTGGAGCAAGCGTACTACGTGGAAGACGCGCCGCGCGTGGTTGCCGACGGACCGGGCAAGGTAACGATCGAGGAGCGAAAGCTGAAAAACGGCGAGCACTTCCAAGCGGTGGTCATTGGGACCCAGGAATACCCGATCGTCGGTGATGTGAAGATCCTGGTAGAAGACGGGGATGAGGTGGACAAGGATGCGGTGATCACCGAACGGCCGGTGGGAGAAATCTGCTCCCACACCGCGTACCAAATGCTCGTCGATCGCTACGGTCCTGCAGTTAATGGGGAGCCGATTGACCAGGAAGTATTGGATAGCCTCGTGTTTCTCGTCACCCGGGTGAAAGACCCAGCGGTTCCCTTGAAACCGGGTGACCGCCTAAACCGGTTGGAGAAACGCGCATACGAACGGATCTACCCGGATGGGTTTGTGGCAATGACTGGAGCGGCAGGGATTAAGGGGCTCCTCGCCGCGCTGAATTTGGACGAGATGCACCGCGAACTTACGGACAAGATCCACCACGAGACGTCGGCTGGGAACCGCCGCCGGTTGACCAAGCAGCTTGAGGTTGTTGACCAATTGCGCGCATCGGGGAACGACCCGCAGGACATGATCTTGGAGATAATCCCGGTCCTCCCCCCGGCACTGCGCCCGATGATCCAGCTCGAAGGGGGAAAGTTTGCCACCACCGACCTGAACGACCTGTATCGACGCATCATCAATCGGAATAACCGGTTGAAGAAGCTGATCGATATGGGCGCGCCGGAGGTGATCCTGCGCAACGAACGGCGGATGCTGCAAGAGGCCGTCGATGCCCTGATCCATAACGAAAAGAAGGAGAACCCAATCCGCGGGCGGGACAACCGTCCACTCAAGTCCCTCTCCGAGCGCATCCACGGCAAGCACGGGCGGTTGCGTCGTAACTTGTTGGGCCGCCGCGTCGATTACTCGGGAAGGGCAGTGATCGTGGTCGATCCGAAGCTGAAGCTTAACCAGTGTGGAATCCCGAAGAAGATGGCACTTGAGCTGTTCAAGCCGTTTATCCTCCACTATCTGGAGACGATCACGTTCTCTGACTTTGATGAGATCAAGAACAAGGCATTGCGCGGCGAGATGCCGGAGGTGTGGGACATCCTGGAGAAATTGGTCAAGGAGCACCCAGTTCTGCTCAACCGTGCTCCCACGCTGCATCGCCTATCGATCCAGGCGTTTGAGCCGGTACTCGTCGATGGGGACGCGATCCACATCCATCCGTTCGTATGCCCGCCGTACAATGCGGATTTTGACGGGGATCAAATGGCGGTCCATCTTCCCATCTCTCCAGAAGCGATCAAAGAAGCGCGTGAGCTCATGGCTGCACCGCGTAACATCCTCTCCCCAGCAAACGGAGAGCCACTCACCGTACCCACGCAGGACCCGACTTTCGCCTATTATTACCTCACCATCCTCGATGCGGAAGGGAAAGGAGCGGGGAAAGCGTTTCGCGATATTCACGAGGCGCGGCGTGCGTACGAAGAAGGCTACCTCGACCTGCACGCTCCGGTGAAGATTCGCATTGACGGCAAGGTGATCGACACTAGCCTCGGGCGTGCGGAATTCAACGCGATCCTTCCTCCCGAGATCCGGGATTACGGAAAGGTGTTCGATCGCCGGGCGGTTAAGCGTGCCCTTACTGAGTGTTACAGCCTGTTCGGCTGGCAGCGCACGTCTGCGCTCCTCGATAGTTTAAAGGAGCTTGGGTTCAAGTACGCAACAGAGGCCGGGTTGACGATCTCGATCACGGACTGCCTTATTCCGCCAGAGAAAGACGGGATTATCAAGCAGTCTTATGCCGCGGTCCGCCGCATCAACAAGATGTACGAGCTCGGGCTCGCTACGGACGATGAACGCCGCCGCGCGGTGATTCGCATCTGGCGCCGTACGGTCGACGAGGTGGAACGGGCAACGATGGAGAACCTGCGTAAGCACAAGTTCAATCCGGTGTACGGAATGGTTACTTCCGGGGCGCGCGGCGGCCCGGATCAGGTGAAGCAGCTCTCCGGGATGCGCGGCCCGATGGCCGGTCCGTCCGGAGAGATCATCGAGATGCCCGTTATCTCCAACTTCCGTGAGGGGTTGGATATGATGGAATACTTCATCTCCACGCACGGGGGAAGAAAAGGGGCGGCCGACACCGCGCTCAAGACCGCAGACTCCGGTTACCTCACGCGCCGCTTGGTGGATGCTACTTCAGACATGATCATTAAGGAGCATGATTGCGGTACGGCGCAAGGGATCGATATCAACCCGCTCCGGTTCAGTAAGCATGAAGTGATGGAGTCGATCGAGGAGCGGATCTATGGCCGCGTGGCGAGCCAACCGATCATCGATCCGGGGACTGGCGAAACCCTTGTCGATAGAAACCACTGGATTACCCGCGAGATGGCACACTACATCGGGAACCTCGAGGTGACGCTTCCGCTTGGGGATAAGAAGGAGGCGCAGCGCCTCATCGGAACGAAGAGCGTGGATGAGATACACGACCCGAAGACTAACCAGGTGATCGTCAAGCAGGACGAGCTGATCACTTCCCATCTCATTGATCTTCTTCGTGCATCCGGGATCAAGGAGATCAAGGTGCGGCCGCGGATCGTTATTCGCTCGCCGATGACCTGCGAGACGAAAGGCGGGATCTGCCAACTTTGCTACGGATACGACATGAGTAACCACAAACCAGTGGAACTGGGGACGGCAGTTGGGGTGATCGCCGCTCAGTCAGTGGGAGAGCCAGGGACCCAGCTTACGATGCGCACGTTCCACACTGGTGGAGTTGCCGGCGAGGATATTACGCAGGGGTTACCTCGTGCTGAAGAGCTGTTTGAAGCGCGCAAGACGATGGCGAGAGGACAAGCCGGGATTTCTCCATTGGACGGGCACGTCACCGCGATTACTCCAACTCAAACGGGTAAAGACCGGATCGAGATCACGAGCGAAGCACGCACCCTCCTTCTTCCGAGGGCTCTGTGCGCTGCTAAAGCAGGCGCGGAGCTAGGAAGCATAGTTGAGTTGCTCAATGCAGGCAGCCCATGCGCCGGCGAGGTGTACCTATTAGCGAGAGAAGATGAAAAGCAGGAGATGTTGGTGATCGATACAGCGTCAGGCGATCGGGCTTATCCTCTCCCGCAAAATGCTATCCCGTGTGTAAAGGATGGGGATACCGTAGCCGAAGGGGATCCGCTCACCGCGCGATACAACATTGATCCGATCGTTGCGGGAAAGCCCGGGACAGTTCGCGTTCCGGATGATAAAGAGCGGACGTTCGAATTCGTAGGGGACGATGGAACGGTTGAGCGTTACGAGATCCCCTATGGAGCGCGGATACTCGTCGAGCCAGGAACGAAGGTGAAAGAGGGAGAGCCCCTCACCTCTCGTTCCAAGCCGATCTTCGTCGCCGCTGAGGGGGAGGGAACCGTTCTCCTCCTTCCCGACCGGATCATCGTGTACAACCCACAGGGGCGCGCCATCCGCTTTCCACTCACTCCGGATATCTCTCCAACCAAAGGGAACGGGGAGAAGGTGCGTGAGGGGGAAGCGCTCGTCCGTTTGGAAGCAACGCACACAGGAAGCGTGGTCGTGGATGCCGTTGAGGAAGGAGATCCCCTCACCCGGGTGCACGTGCGGTACAAGAGCATCGTTGAGACTGATCAAGCGGTTACGGTACACATTGGGGACAAGGCGAAGAAGGGGGACCTCCTCACCAAGGGGGTAGTTGCCCCGCACACCCTGCTCGATTCTGCCGGGGTGAACAAAACGCGCGAGTATCTGCTCACCGAGATCCACAAGGTGTACAAGGCACAGGGCGTAGACATAAACGATAAACATCTGGAAGTGATTATCCGCCAAATTCTGAATAATGTCCGCATCGTGGAGCGCGGAGATTCCCGGTTCTTGCTCGGCGATCTCGTCCCACTCGAGGAGTTTCAGGACGAGGTGAATAATCTATCCCAATGGAACGAGCGGGCACGGCAACAGCAGCGGGAGGCACTCAGTGCGGAGATCGTTGAGGACATCATCTCGCAGGGGCACTTGATCGCCCAGGCTGGCACCCCGTTAACCGAGGAGATTCTAAAGGCGGCGCGGCGTGCCAGAGTGGAGGCGATCCGCGTCCGCCAAGGGGAAGAAGCAGTGGAGATTCCGGTAATGGAAAAGCAGCTTCCGCTTGGGGAACGGGAGCTTCTGCGCATCTCAAAGGCAGCCCTACAGACAAAGGGGTGGCTCTCCGCTGCGTCGTTCCAACGGACGACCAAGGTGCTCGCCGAGGCCGCCCTGCGGGGTGAGACGGACGAGCTACAGGGACTCAAACCGAGTGTCATCGTTGGGAAGCGTATCCCGGCGGGAACGGGCTTCCCGATGGCGAAGAAGCTCGAGCAGACGGCGCAAACAGGCGAAACCGCTCCGGATGAGTCCTTGACAGGTTCCACGGACTGACCTAAAATTCATGTTAAATTTGGAGAGTGATTATGCCAACGATTAATCAGCTTGTTCGACAGGGACGTAAACCCAAGGGAAAGAAGAGCAAGGCGCCAGCGCTCAGCTCCTGTCCGCAGCGGCGGGGGGTGTGCACGCGGGTCTACACGCGAACCCCAAAGAAGCCGAACTCCGCATTGCGGAAGGTAGCACGTGTCCGGTTGAGTAACGGGAAGGAAGTCACGGCGTACATTGGCGGCGAGGGGCACAACCTGCAGGAGCACTCGATGGTCATGGTACGCGGCGGGCGCGTCAAGGACCTGCCTGGGGTGCGCTACCACATCATCCGCGGGACGATGGATGCCGAGGGTGTGGAGGGGCGCCGGCAAGGGCGATCCAAGTACGGAGCGAAGAAGGGGAGCTGAGGATGCAGATACCAGGTCGCGATGTCAAACCGGATATCAAGTACAACAGCAGGCTTCTAGCAAAGTTGATCAACTACGTGATGTTTGGCGGTAAAAAGTCCGTCGCTACTCGAATCATCCATGAGGCGCTTGCCCGGCTCGAGAAGCGGAGCGATACTCCGCCGCTCGAACTGGTGAACACCGCGGTTGCCAACTGTTCACCGCGCCTCGAGGTGCGTACTCGCCGCGTTGGTGGTGCCAACTACCAGGTACCGTACGAGGTTCCGCCCGATCGGCAGATAGCACTTGCCTTACGATGGATCGTAGGCGCGGCGCGCGAGCGCGGTGAACACACGATGGCTGAGCGCCTCGCCGCCGAGCTCATGAACGCGGCGAACAAAGAGGGCAAGGCGTACGGGAAGCGCATTGAGGCTCACCGCATGGCCGAGGCAAACCGCGCGTTCGCCCACTACCGCTGGTAATCCTCGCATCCGGCCATGGCAGACGCCGATCATGTGGACTTAGCCAAGGTCCGCAACATCGGGATCATCGCCCACATCGATGCCGGAAAGACGACTACCACCGAGCGTATCCTCTATTACACCGGCCGTACCCACAAGATGGGCGAGGTCCACGAAGGGGATACCGAGATGGACTGGATGGCGCAGGAGCGGGAGCGCGGGATTACGATTACCTCTGCTGCCACTACCTGTCCGTGGAAGGGTTACCGCATAAATATTATTGATACCCCAGGGCACGTCGACTTCACCGCCGAGGTGGAGCGGAGCTTGCGCGTCCTCGACGGCGGGATCGTTCTCTTTTCTGGGGTGGAGATGGTCGAGTCCCAGTCCGAGGCAGTGTGGCACCAGGCCGACCGTTATGGCATCCCGCGGATCGCATTCGTGAACAAGCTCGACCGCGTGGAGTCGGACTACTACGGGACGCTCGCGATGATCGAGGACCGTCTTGGCGGGCGGACCGTCCCACTCCAGATCCCCTGTCGAAACGAAAATCGCTACCTAATTGGTATGATTGACCTTATTGCGCAGAAGCTCATCGTCTGGAATCAGGCGAGCAAAGGAAAGGAGTTCTCGTTATTGCCTGTTCCTGCCGAGCTTCTTCCCGAGGTTGCGAAGTACCGGGAGCGTGCGATCGAGCGTGTAGCGGAGCTTGACGACGAGGTAATGGAAGTCTACTTGGAAACAGGGACGGTTGATCATGAGACATTTTACGCCGGGCTGCGGCGTGGATGCATCCATCACCGGTTGATCCCGGTGCTCGGCGGGGCGGCGTTCCAGAACCAAGGGATCCAGCCCCTCCTCGACGCGGTAGTGCGTTACCTCCCGTCTCCGCTGGATGTCCCACCGATTGAAGGGGTGAACGGGGAGGGGGCGCGTCACGCCGACCCAGCCGCTCCGCTCGCTGCACTAGCGTTCAAGGTGGTTACCGACCGCTATGCCGGCAGGCTCGTATTCGTCAGGGTTTACTCCGGGACTATGAAAACTGGGGAGACACTCCTGAACTCCTCAACGGGCAAGAAACTCCGCCTGACCAAGATCTTTCGCATGCACGCCGACAAACGCACCCCTCGCGATGAGGCAACCGCCGGGGACATCGTAGCGCTCGTCGGCTCGGGGCCAATCAACACCGGTGACACCCTGTGCGACCCGAAAGCTCCGATCCTCCTTGAGAAGATCAGGTTCCCTGAGCCAGTGGTCTTTGCCGCCATTGAGCCGCGTACCGAGGCCGAACAGGATGCCCTTGACGAGGGACTGCGCAAGCTCGCCGCTGAGGACCCCACGTTCAGGGTGAGTATGGATGAGACGACCAACCAAACGATCATCGCTGGGATGGGGGAGCTCCATCTGGAGGTGCTTATCCGCCGATTGCGTGAGGAACTGGGGGTGCAGGCCCTGGTCGGTCCACCCCAGGTCGCCTACCGCGAGACCATGCGCGAGACGATTGAAGTGGAGGAGAAGTTCGAGCGCCAAGCGGCGGGGCGGGGGCAATACGCCCACGTCATTATTCGGTTCGAACCGCTTCCACGGGGAAGCGGATTTCTGTTTACGGACGCGATAAAACATGATGAGATTCCCAAGGGGTATCGGCGGGTTGTGGAAACGACCTTACGAGAGACGTTGACAAATGGCCCCCTTGCCGGTTATCCTTTGGTGGACGTCGGGGCCACCCTAATCGGTGGATCCTTTCGCCCGGTCGATTCCTCGGAACTTGCCTTCAGCGCGGCTACTGCCGGTGCACTCCATAAGGCGTATGAGGAGGGGGTTTTTGACCTTCTCGAGCCAATTATGGAGGGGGAAGTGATTGCTCCGAGCGAATACCTGGGCGAGGTGATGGAGGATCTCTCGCGCCGGCGGGGAGAGATCCGTGAGCTTAAGTCGCGGGGAGCGGTGCAGATTATCTTCGTGGCCGTTCCGTTGGCGGAGACGTTTGGGTACGCAACACAGCTGCGTTCGCTCACCCAAGGGAGGGCGACTTATATCTTGCGGGTGGCGCGATATGAAGTTGTGCCGGAGAGGTTGAAGGAAGAGATCATAAGACGTAGAGGTTATTAGCCATGGCGAGAGAGAGGATAAGAATCAAGCTGCGTGGCTACGATCACGAGCTGGTGGATAGTTCAGTGCGCAAGATTGTGGAGGCAGCGAAGGAAACACGGGCTAAAATTGCTGGGCCGATTCCCCTTCCCACGCAGCGACGGATCTACACGGTCCTGCGTTCTCCGCACATCGACAAGCGGTCTATGGAGCAGTTCGAGCGGAGGATCCATACCCGCTTGCTCGACATCAAGGAGCCGACATCGGAGACGATCAACGCCCTGATGGATATCGAGCTTCCCACCGGGATTGACATCGAGATCAAGCTATAGACGGAGGTTCACGAGGATGGCTCTAGGAATCTTGGCGCGGAAGATCGGGATGACGCAGGTGTTCGTTGCGGATCGTGCTGTGGGAGCAACGGTGGTTACTGCTCCTGCGTGTACGGTCGTGCGGGTGAAGACAGTGGATACGGACGGGTATAATGCCTTGCAACTTGGGTGTGAAGAGATTCCCGAACGCAAGGCGAAAAAGCCGTTGCGTGGCCAGTTCAAGAAGGCCGGTATCCCGCCTCACCGCTACCTGTTCGAGGCGCGCGTCGATGACCCCACTTCTTATAGTGTTGGAGATAAGATTGGGGTCGATTTATTTGCGGAAGGGGAGAAGGTCGATGTCACTGGGATATCGCGCGGTTTGGGGTTCCAGGGAGTGATGAAGCGTTGGAACTTCGCTGGCGGGCCGAAGGCGCACGGATCCAACTTACATCGCCGTCCCGGTTCGGTGGGAAACTGTGTTGAGCCCGGCCGAGTTATCAAGGGACGTAAGCTCCCTGGACATATGGGCGCTCGTCAAGTGACGGTCAAGCGGCTGCGTGTGCTCAAGGTCGATCCGAAGAAGAACCTGGTCGTGCTCCTCGGTCCGACGCCGGGAGCACGGGGAACGCTGCTTAAGCTGAGGAAGAATAAATAATGGTTGAAGCGAAACTCTATTCATTTGAAGATACGGAGGCCGAGCCGCGTACGATGGAGCTGGACGAGCGAATTTTCGGGGCGCCGGTGAACGCCGATGTCCTATACCGCGCGGTGCGGACGCAGCTTTTCAACCGCCGGCAGGGGACACACTCCACCAAAACACGCGGGGAGGCGCATGGGGGAGGAAGAAAGCCATGGCGCCAGAAGGGGACGGGACGAGCACGTGCTGGCTCGCGGCGCTCGCCAGTGTGGGTCGGGGGAGGGACCACATTTGGGCCCAAGCCCCGTTCTTACAAGATCAAGCTCCCGAAAAAGATGAAGAAGGCGGCTCTTGCGGCTGCGCTGTCCGATCGGGCTGGAGAGGGGAAGGTTGTCCTTCTCGACCGCGCTGGGTTCACTAAACCGAAGACGAAACAAGCGATCGCGCTCCTCAACCGGTTGGGCATGACGAGTTCCACCCTGGTAGTAGTGGGAAGGAACGAGTATAATATTTTGGTTAAGAAATCCTTCTCCAACCTCCCGCACGCGAAGTGCCTGGGAGCGCCGGGGCTGAACGTGTATGATATCTTACGTCATGAGGGGCTTGTTTTGACTTTAGGAGCACTTGAGGAGCTGAAGACGAGGTTTTAACATGGCTAAGCTACGACATGCCGAAGACGTGATTATTGCTCCGCTTCTCACCGAGGAGACGTGGGCACGGATGGCGGATAATAGATACTCGTTCCGGGTGGCACTGGGTGCGAATAAGGTGCAGATCAGAAAGGCGGTGGAAGAGCTGTTCAAGGTGAAAGTGGAGAAGGTGTGGACGGCAAACAGAAAGGGAAAGCCGCGCCGGGAACGGTTGAATCAACTGCACGGGCGCACGTCCCAGTGGAAAAAAGCAACTGTCCGCCTTGCCTCCGGTGACCGGATTGATATAGTGGGAGGCTAGTAGAATGGCACTTAACAGGTTTAAGCCGACTTCACCGGGATTCCGTCACGCCGAATGGCCCGATTATTCTGAGCTCTCATCCGAACTTCCGGAGAAGTCCCTTCTGCGGCCACTTCCTAAGAATGGTGGGCGGAATGATCAGGGGAGGATTACATCTCGGTTCCGCGGTGGGGGGAACAAACGGATGTACCGCGTGATTGACTTTGCGCGCGATAAGGAAGGGATCCCGGCACGGGTCATCACGCGTGAGTACGACCCGAACCGGTCTGCGTGGATCACCCTCCTCCACTATGCCGACGGGGAGAAGCGGTACATCCTTTCTCCTGTGTCGCTCGAGATTGGGGCAATCGTAGAGGCAGGGGAAAACGCTGAGGTGCGCGTGGGTAACGCAATGTCAATCCAGCGGATCCCGCTTGGGGCAGCGCTCCACAACCTCGAGCTTACCCCGGGGAGCGGGGGAAAAGTTGCACGGGCAGCTGGAACCTCGGCCAAGCTGATCGGCAAGGAGGGCGATCGGGCGCACATACGCATGCCTTCGGGGGAAGTAAGGATATTCAGCGTTGAGTGCCGTGCCACAATCGGCGAGGTGGGAAACCCCGACCATAAGAACGTAAAGCATGGCAAAGCTGGACGAGTGCGTCATCTCGGGCGCAAGCCGCACGTGCGCGGGGTGGCGATGAACCCGGTCGATCATCCGCATGGCGGTGGGGAAGGGCGAGCCCGTGTCGGAAGACCGCAAGTATCCCCGACCGGGAAGATCGCCAAGGGCGGACGGACGCGCAAAAGACGCAAGCCATCTAGTGCCCTGATTGTGCGGCATGCTGGTAAGGGGAGGAGATAATGCCGAGATCGACGAAAAAGGGACCCTATGTAAAAGAGAGCCTTCTCAAGAAGGTTCGGAAAGCCAAACGGGGAGAGCTGGACGAGATCAAGACGTGGTCACGGGCATCGATGATCACCCCGGAGATGGTCGGGCTGACGATCAAGGTCCACAACGGGAAGGTGCACGTGCCGGTGTACATCGTGGAGAACATGGTCGGGCACAAGTTGGGGGAGTTTGCTCCCACTCGCACCTTCCGCGGCCACAGCGGGATGAACAAAAAGCGGGCCCCGAGCCTGACGTAGGAAAGAGATTATGCAAGCAAGAGCGGTAACAAGATTTGTGCGGATGTCGCCGCGTAAGGCGCGGCTTATGATCGACACCATCCGCGGCAAAAACGTGAACGAGGCACTTGAGATTGTATCTTTGTCGAACAGGAAAGCGGCACGTCCGATTCGCAAGACCTTGGAGTCAGCGATCGCCAATGCGGAGAGTAACTACAACGTCGATGTAGACGAATTGGTCGTGGTTAAGGCTACCGTGGACATGGGACGATCGCTCAAGCGCCTACTACCGCGCGCGATGGGGCGGGGGGATATAATTCGTCATCCATTGAGCCACATCACGATCGTGGTCGGCGATCGAAAGGGGGAGTAATGGGGCAGAAGGTTCATCCGATTGGATTCAGGGTTGGGGTAACCAGAAAATGGGTGTCCAACTGGTACAACCCGAAGCTTGCCCCGCAGTACATCGCCGAGGACAAGAAGATCCGCGATCTCATCTTCTCGCGTTACCGTCGCGCCGCGGTTGCCGAGGTGAACATCGAGCGGCCGAAGGAAGACCGGGTATCGATCGTTATCCGCTCCGCTCGGCCGGGGATCCTGATCGGCCGTGGCGGCAAGGAGATTCAAGGACTGCAGACGACCCTCGAGCAGCTCACCGGGAAGAAGGTGAAGATCTCAATCCAGGAGATTGAGCGGCCTGACCTGGAGGCGACCTTGGTTGCTCAGGACGTGGCGATGCAGATCGAAGCGCGTATCGCTCCGGCACGGGCGATGAAGGAAGTGATCCGCCGCGTGATGGGGGCAGGAGCCGGGGGCGTGAAGATCAAGGTGAGTGGCCGGCTTGGCGGGGCGGAGATTGCCCGGTCGATCGCAATGATGGAAGGGCGGGTTCCGCTCCAGACGATTCGTGCTGACATCGACTACGGGTTCACCGAGGCGCGCACGAAGTACGGAAACATCGGGGTAAAGGCATGGGTGTTCCGCGGAGAACACGCGCCCAAGGGACTGCGCAAGGATGAGGTGAAATAACATGGCGCTTCTTTTCCCAAAGAGAACGAAGTACAGAAAGATGCACCGCGGGCGAATGAAAGGGAAGGCAACGCGCGGGAACGATGTTGCATTCGGTGACTATGGGATTCAGGCGTTGGCGCCTGCGTGGATCACCGGCCAGCAGATCGAGGCGTGCCGAACAACAATTGCCCGTGAGACCCACCGCGACGCAAAGGTCTGGATCAGGATCTTTCCGGATAAGTCGGCCACTAAGCATCCGGCCGAAGCCCGCATGGGCAAAGGGAAGGGGCCGGTTGATCACTGGGTGGCTGTGGTGAAGCCGGGGCGGGTCATGTTCGAAATCGCCGGGGTGGAGGAACCGGAAGCAAAGCGCCTGCACAGGCTTGTGAGCCATAAGCTCCCCATCCCCACGCGCTTGAAGAAAAAGACAGTTTTGGGAGGAGAGGTATGAAACCGGAAGAGCTGCGCGAGATGACATTGGAGGAGTTGGAGCAGAAAGCCCACGAGTTTAAGCGCAAGCTGTTCAACCTTCGGTTCCAGAAGGCGACAGGGGAGCTGGATAACACTGCCGAGCTTGTAAAGGCGCGGCGTGACGTGGCCCGCGTGCTCACGATTGCAGGGGAAAAGCAGAGAGGGAAGAAATGAGAAAGGTAAAGGTCGGGCGGGTAGTAAGCGATAAAATGGATAAAACCATCACTGTACGCGTGGAAGAAATGAGGTTGCATCCGCGGTATCACAAGCACATCCGTCGCCAATTTAAGTTCTATGCGCACGACCCGGCTAACGCTGCCGGGGTGGGAGATCTCGTGAAGATCGAGGAGTCCCGTCCCTACAGCCGGCTAAAGCGGTGGCGATTAGCGGAGATCATCGAGAAGGCGGAGGCGTAACTGTGATTCAGATGCAGACAGTGCTCAAGGTAGCGGATAACTCCGGGGCGAAGCAGGTGCGCTGCATTAACATCCTCGGCTCGTCCAACCGTCGCCGTGGAGAGATCGGAGATGTTGTTGTTGGGTCCGTGCGCAAGCGTCTGCCGACGAGCGATATTGAGAAGGGGCAAATTGTGCGCGGAGTGATCGTGCGCACCCGCAGTGCGTACCGAAGGAAGGACGGTACTTATATTCGGTTCGACGACAATGCGATTGTGCTCATTAACCCACAGGGTGAGCCTGTCGGTACACGCGTGTTCGGACCGGTGGCACGGGAGTTGCGGGAGAAGAAGATGATGCGCATCATCTCGCTTGCCCCTGAGGTCCTGTAAAGGAGGAGTAAGATGCAAAAGGTGCGTAAGGGAGACAGGGTCAAGGTGATCGCGGGAAATGACCGGGGAAAGGTGGGCAAGGTATTGGTCGTCTACCCCGATCAGCAGCGGATCATCGTGGAAAACGTGCACATGGTCACTAAACACCAGCGGGCAACGGAGAAGCTGCGCGAGCCGGGGATCATTCAACGGGAGGGAACAATCCATGTTTCGGATGTCCTTCCAATTTGTCCCGGATGCGGACTTCCTACCCGCATTAAGTTCACTGTGGTGGAAGGGGAAAAGATGCGCCAGTGCACGCACTGCGGGGAGACATTTAGATAAGATGCTGTTAAAAGAGAGATTTGAAAAAGAGATTACACCGCAACTGATGAAGGAGCTCCATCTTAAGAACATGATGCAGGTCCCGCGGGTGGAGAAGGTCGTCATCAACATGGGTGTAGCGGAAAAGGATAACCCCAAGGTTCTCGAGGGGGCAGTGAACAACTTGACGAAGATCACGGGGCAACGCCCGATTGTGACAAAGGCGAAAAAATCGATCTCCGATTTTCACCTGACCGCCGGGGATCCAATCGGGTGCAAGGTAACCCTACGCCGCGACCGGGCGTACGAATTTCTGAACAAGCTGTTCAACGTGGTCCTCCCGGGAATCCGCGATTTTCGTGGATTGTCAAGTTCCGCGTTTGACGGGCGGGGGAACTATACACTGGGTGTATCCGAACAGCTGATATTCCCTGAGATTTCGTACAATGAGGTTGTCAAGGTACAGGGGATGGACATCACGATCGTGACGACGGCGAAGAACGACCAGGAGGGCTATGGATTGCTGAAGGGACTCGGCCTTCCATTCAAGGATTAGAGGAGAGATTATGGCAAAGAAGGCACTGATCATAAAGAGCAAGAAAGAGCCGAAGTACAAGGTGCGCGCGTACAATCGCTGCAGCATCTGTGGGCGGGCGCACGGCTACATGCGTGATTACGGGATCTGCCGGATCTGTTTCCGCAAGCTGGCGCACAAGGGAGAAATCCCTGGCGTGAAGAAAGCGAGTTGGTAGGAGGCACAATGACGATCCCGTATCCGATTGCTGATATGCTCACCCGTATCCGCAACGCGGGTGAAAAGCTGCATCCCGACGTAACGATGCCTCACTCGAAGATGAAGGAGGCGATCGCCCGCATCCTTGCGGCGGAGGGCTACATCGAAGGCTACAATGTCGTCGAACAGGCCCCGCAGTCCGTTCTTCGCATTCGCCTCAAGTACAAGGGAAGTCGTAAGAACATCAAGCGGGCGATCACCGGTCTTAGGCTTGTGAGCAAGCCGTCGCGGCGGGTGTACGCCAGCAAAGACGAGATTCCGCAGCCGCTCGGTGGATTGGGAACCTGTATCATCTCCACCTCGCAGGGGATCCTCTCGGGGCATGAAGCGAAGGAACGCGGGATCGGCGGAGAGATCCTGTGTGAGGTGTGGTAGGTGATGTGCCATGTCTAAGGTGGGAAAGGTTCCAGTAAAGATCCCTGATGGGGTCAAGGTAACGGTGAGCGACGGGATGATCGTGGTTGAGGGACCACACGGCCGGTTGATGCAGGACTACCGTCCCGATCGGGTAGAGATCGTCGTCAAGGACGGCGTTGCCACAGTGAGCCGGCGGGGGGAGAGCAAGGAATACCGCACGTTTCACGGCCTATATCGCAGCCTACTTGCCAATATGGTGCACGGTGTCTCCCAGCGCTGGGAGAAGTCGCTCCTGATAAAGGGGCTCGGGTATCGCGCTCGGTTGCAGGGGCGTAAGCTCACCCTTGACCTCGGTTACTCCCAGCCGGTGGAGTACGAGCTCCCGGAGGGGATCGAGGCAGAAGTTCCGAATCCCAACGAGATTAACATCCGCGGGGCGGACAAGCAGCAGGTAGGGCAAGTGGCCGCGAAGATCCGTGCGTTCCGCAAACCGGAACCGTACAAGGGGAAAGGCATTCGGTATAAAGATGAAATCGTACTGCACAAGGCAGGAAAACTTGGAGGCCAGGGAGCCGGTTAGGGGGCATGGATAAGATGGCGAAGATCGACAGAGAAGCGGAAAGAATCAAGCGCCATCGGCGGGTCCGCAGAAAAGTATCCGGGACGCCCGATCGTCCTCGCCTATGCGTTACCAAAAGCCTTCGTCACGTATATGCCCAACTGATCGATGACGAAGCGGGCAAGACGCTCGCTTCCGCATCCACCCTGGACCCGGAACTGCGGGAGGAAGTGCATGGGTGCAACATCGCATCTGCAACCAAGGTGGGAGAGCTGGTTGCCAAGCGCGCTAACAAACAGGGAATCATGAAGGCCGTGTTCGACCGCGGTGGGTATCCCTATCACGGAGTGGTGGCAGCGTTGGCCGAGGCTGCTCGTAAGGGAGGGTTGGAGTTTTGATCACCACTGACGAATTCGAGAACGAGATAATCGATATCAGGCGGGTGAGCAAGGTCACCAAGGGTGGTCGCAACCTGAAGTTCCGCGTGACGATTGTGATCGGCGATCGCAGCGGACACGTTGGCGTGGGGGTGGGGAGCACCACCGAGATCCCACGCGCGATCCAGCAGGCGATCCGCGACGCCAAGAAAAACATGATCGCCGTTCCGCTCAATGGCGGGACGATCCCCCACCAGATGGTTGGAAAGTTTAAAGCAGGGCGTGTGCTGTTAAAACCGGCCTATCCTGGAACAGGGATCATCGCCGGGGTAACGGTGGGGGCGATCTGTCGACTTGCCGGAATCAAGGACATCTTGACGAAATCGATCGGGACGACCAACCCCCTCACTCTATCCCGTGCGGCGATAGACGGGATGAGCCGGATGCGGAGCAAAAATGAGGTAGAAGCGTTGCGAACGGAAGAACTGGCCAAGAAGGCGAAGGTGGACGATGCGGCTTAATGATCTTCGCCCCACCGTGGGAAGCGTACATCGACGTAAGCGCGTCGGACGTGGTTACAGCTCCGGGCACGGGGGGCACGAAAGCGGACGTGGCACGAAAGGGCAAAATTCCCGCAAGGGCGGTGGGGTCCGACTCGGGTTCGAGGGGGGGCAAACCCCCGTCTGGATGCGGTTTCCCAAGCGGGGATTCCATAATTACACGCGGGTAGAGTACGCCTGCGTTAACCTGGACACACTGGAACACGCATTCCCGGAGAACTCGGAGGTAACGCTCCAGAAACTGCGCGAGATGCGGGTTATCAAGGGGAAGGTTAATTACTTAAAGGTTCTCGGCCGCGGTGAACTCACCAAGCCACTTAACGTGCACGCACATCGGTTTACCCGGACAGCGAAGCAAAAGATCGAGCAGGCCGGTGGAAAGGCTGAGGTGATTTAGGATGTGGGAGACGTTAACCAACGTTTTCCGCGTCCCTGAGTTAAAGAAACGGATTATCTTCACTCTGGGCGCGATCATCGTCTTTCGCTTGGGAACGCATATCCCGATCCCCGGGGTAAGCGCGACCGCGTTGGCACACTTCTTCGAACAGACCGGCGGGATCTTTAATTTTTTGAACATGTTTACCGGCGGGGCAATGAAACGGTTCTCGTTGTTTGCCCTGGGAGTGATGCCGTACATTAACGCATCGATCATCCTCAGCCTGCTCGTTGCGGTAATCCCCCAACTCAAGGAGCTGCAGGAGCAAGGGCGAGAGGGGCAGCGCAAGATTACGACGTACACGCGCTGGTTGACCCTCGTGTTGGCGGTTATCCAAGCGGCTGCGTACAGTTTGCTTGTGGTGAACTGGGGATTGGCGCAGGGAACGGTCTGGTTTTACCTCACGTCGATCGTTGCCATGACCGCGGGGACGATGTACCTCATGTGGTTAGGGGAACGAATAACCGAAAACGGGATCGGAAACGGGATCAGCATGATCATTATGCTGGGAATCATCGCACGCCTGCCCGCACAGTTCCAGTCCGCCTACACCGACATTTCTTCCGGGACGGCGAGCCCGTTCTGGGGACTTGTGCTCATTGCGCTTATAGTTGCGGTTACTGCAGCGGTAGTGATAATCCAGCAAGGACAGCGGAAGATCGTCGTTCAATACGCAAAGCGCACCACCGGCCGGCGGATCTACGGTGGTCACACATCGCACCTGCCGATCCGGGTCAACCAGGGCGGAGTAATCCCGATCATCTTTGCGCTCGCACTTTTGGCGATGCCGATGACGATTGCCCAGTTTGTCCCGTCACTTGCATGGATAACTCCGTACGTACGTGCGGGCAGCCTTCCCTATATGCTCTCTTACGCGGTGTTGATCTTCTTCTTCACCTACTTCTATAGCTCAATTGTTTTCGATCCCGAGGACGTGGCGAAGAATATCCGCAAGTCGGGCGGGTTTATCCCCGGGGTGCGCCCGGGCAAGCCAACAACAGACTACATTTCCATGATCCTGAACCGCGTCCTTCTGATCGGTGCGGTCTTCCTCATCGTGGTTGCAGTAATCCCATACGTGTTCGGCGACGTCTCCGGGATCCAAGGGATGTACATCATCGGGGGTACGTCGATCCTGATTGTGGTTGGAGTGGGGATCGATACATTGATGCAGATCGAGGCGCACCTTGTCATGCGCCACTACGAGAGCCTCACCAAGGGTGGTGGGCTACTGGGAAGGAGGAAGTGATGGTGAAAAAACGGATTGTCCTTCTTGGCCCGCCGGGTGCAGGAAAGGGGACACAGGCGAAATTGATCGCGGGGAAGACGGGGCTCACTCATCTGTCGACCGGGGATATCCTGCGCGACGAGGTGGCGCGTGGGACGGCCTTGGGAAGGAAGGCGAAGGAATACATGGACCGGGGTGATCTTGTCCCTGATCAACTCATCATCGACATGATTCGGGGACGGATCGAAAACGCGGATGGTTTCATCCTTGACGGTTTTCCACGTACCGTTGCCCAGGCAGAGGCGTTGGAGAAGATCACCCCGCTCGACATCGCGGTAAACATTGACCTATCTCGGGATGAAGTGATCCGTCGTCTGTCCGCACGCCGCGTGTGTCGTAACTGCGGGCGAATCTATAATTTGGTCAGCAATCCTCCGCGAGTGGCGGGCAAGTGCGATGCGTGCGGGGGCGAGCTCTACCAGCGTGACGATGATCGCCCCGCGGTGATCAAAAATCGCTATGACGTATACATGGAATCCACTGCTCCGTTGATCGAGTTCTATCGGACACGCGGGCTTGTGGCACGCGTGAATGGGCAGCGTCCGACGGACGAAGTGTTCGCCCAGATAATTGGTATTATCTCCACATGATTACCATTAAGACTCCAGCAGAGATCGAGATTATGCGCAAGAACGGGGCGCTTCTTTCCTCCGTACTGGATAAGGTGTGTGATGCGGTTGCCCCTGGGAAGAGCACCGCGTACCTCGACCGGCTCGCTGAAGAGCTGATCGTAAACGCGGGAGCGAAGCCAGCGTTTAAGGGGTATAGCGGCTATCCTGCAACCCTGTGCACATCGATCAACGAGGAGATTGTGCACGGCATTCCGTCGGAGAGGCGCATCTTGAAGGAAGGAGATATTGTCTCGCTGGACATCGGATTGGTCAAAAACGGGTTTTACTCGGACATGGCGATCACTGTGCCGGTGGGGAAGATCAGCGCGAAGGCGGAGCGCCTTCTTTCCGTGACGAAAGAGAGCTTGTGGCGTGGGATAAAACAGGTTAAAATTGGGAATCGCCTATCCGACGTTTCACATACGATTGGTTCCTACGTGGAGAGTGAGGGCTTTTTTGTCG